>JAURGL010000036.1 GCA_030833825.1 Vulcanococcus sp. SFB_649D_100_25
CCAATTCGGGGTGGGGCTCTAATGCGCGCACCCTTATCGTGGATCAAAGAGTTTGTTGATATTCCGGCAAAGATCAGAGCTGATGAGATCTCTGATGGGTTAATTCGTGTTGGCTTTGAGGTGGAAGAGATCACCGACCTGAGCGCCCGTGCCGCGGGGGTGGTGGTCGGCTTCGTTGAAACGCGGGAACCCCATCCCAACGCCGACAAACTCAGTGTCTGCACGGTGTCGATCGGAGCCGACGCACCAGCGCAGATTGTCTGTGGTGCCAAGAACGTAAGGGCAGGAATCCACGTCGCGGTGGCCACCGTTGGGTCCTACTTGCCTGCTGTGGATCTGACGATCAAGCCTGCCGAGCTCCGGGGTGTCGCCAGCAGCGGGATGATCTGCTCGCTGTCCGAGCTGGGCCTTGCGGACAGTTCAGAGGGAATCGTGATTCTCGATGAACTCTTCGAGGATCTCCCGGCGCTGGGAGCCCCGGTGGGCCCCCTGTTCGGACTCGATGATCAGGTGCTGGAGCTGGCGATCACCGCCAACCGACCGGACGGGCTGTCGATGCTTGGCATCGCTCGCGAAGTGGCCGCCCTGACAGGCTCCAGCCTGAGTCTTCCAGCCCCGGCCACAGCCATCGCCGCGCTGCCGATGCCGGTTGATGTCGATGTCCAGAACCGGATTGAGGCCGGTGGGCTCTACAGCGTCACGGAACTCAGTGGGATCCAGGTTGCCCCTTCACCGCGGTGGCTTCAGAGCCGCTTGGAACGCGCTGGTCTTCGGCCCATCAACAACGTCGTGGACATCACCAATCTGGTGATGCTCGAGCAAGGCCAGCCTCTGCATGCCTTTGATGCGGATCGTCTGGCATCCCTCAGCGGAGGCAGCAGCAACGTCGCTCACTTGGATCTTCGGGCGGCACGTCCGGGTGAAACCCTCGAGACCCTCGACTCCAACACCCACGAGCTTTCCGAAAGCGCCTGGGTCATCAGCTATGCCGACCACGCCGTGGCCCTCGCTGGCGTCATGGGCGGGGCCAACAGCAGCGTGCAGGAGAGCACTCGCCGCATCTGGCTGGAAGCGGCAATGTTCTCCCCCCAGACGGTCCGGCAAAGCGCCCGCAGCCTCGGCCTGCGGACGGACTCCAGCAGCCGCTTCGAAAAGGGCTTGCCTATCGAGGTGACCCTGAGCGCCTCTGATCGCGCGGTGGTGTTGTTGCAGGAGATCTGCGGGGCCAAGCTCGAGCAACGCTGGCTGCACAGCAGGGCGGAATCGGATCGAGAGCCTGTGTTGCTCCGGGTTGACGCCCTGCACAACCTGCTGGGGCCGGTGGATGGGGGTGATGGCTCCTATGGCGACCTCGAGGATGCGGAGATCGAACGGATCCTCAAGGCCCTCGGCTGCAGTCTCGAGACCCACGACCAGGGCTGGCTCGTTCAGGTCCCGCCATCCCGCGCCATGGATCTGCAGCGGGAAGTGGATTTGATTGAGGAGGTGGCTCGGCTGGTCGGGTACGACCGCTTTGCCTCCCATCTGCCGGACCCGATTGCTCCTGGCGGACTCTCTCACGAGCAATGGGCCGAAAGACGGCTGCGGGCCCAGCTGGCGGCGGCTGGTCTCCAAGAGGTCTGCAGTCTGTCCTTAGGGCCGGCCAGCACGGAGCGTCCTGGTGCGGATCCTGCCGCGCGCGTCCCCCTGGCCAATCCCCTGCTGGCGGACTACAGCCATCTGCGCGACAGCCTTGTGGATGATCTGTTGGCAGCAGCGCAGCGCAACCTGCAGGCGGGCCGCAGCGGCTTCTGGGCTTTTGAGCTGGGCAATGTCTTCGATGCCACCGCAAAAGGCTCACCGCAACGGCAGCACCTCAGCGGTGTGATCTGCGGGGCACGGCAGGCGGAACTCTGGAGCAGCAGTGGAAAGCCGGCGGCCCTGAACTATTTCGAGGCCAGGGGCGTGCTGCAAACGGCGCTGCAGGCCTTCCAATTACCCATTGAAGATCGGCGCCTCAGCGACAATCCGCTGCTGCATCCAGGACGGGCAGCCAGTGTGGTGATGGAGGGCCGTCCTGCGGGCTTCTTCGGCCAAATCCACCCGGATCTGGCAGAACGCTTTGACCTCCCTGCCGCCACCTATCTGTTTCAGCTGGATGTGCAGGCTGTGCTCTCAGCCGCCACCCGCAAGAACCGCTGGCAGCCCAGCTTTGCTCCCTTCGCCACGGTGCCGGCCTCCGAACGGGATCTGGCTCTGGTTGTCGGCAGTGACACTGCCAGTTCGCAGTTGCTGCAAGCCATCCGCAAGGCAGGCAAGCCGCTGCTGGAGCAGGCGGAGTTGGTGGATCGCTATGAGGGCGAGCAACTGGAGGCCGGTCAGTGCAGCCAGGCCTTCCGCTTGCGCTACCGCGATGCGAAACGGACGCTCACCGATGCGGAGGTGGATCAGGCGCACCAAACCATCCGCGCGGCCCTTGAGAAGCAGTTTGGGGCGAAATTGCGGGCCTGATCAGCGGCGCACAAGCAGGGCCAGGCATTCCACGTGGCTGGTCTGGGGGAAGAAATCAATGGGCTGCACCGACTCCAGGCGATAGGCCTCCCCCGCGCACAGCTCGGCAAGATCGCGGGAGAGGGTCGATGGGTTGCAGCTGATGTAGGCGATGCGCTCTGGCCGTCCCTCTTGAATGGCTGCCAAAGCCTCTGGGCTGAGTCCTTTGCGCGGCGGATCCACAAGCAGGGATCCAGCCATCCGGAGCCGGTCCGCGAGAACGGACGCCACATCGGCCTGCTCGAAGAAGGCGGTGCCGATGGCATTCCGCGAGGCATTCGCCTGGGCCTGCTCAACCGAGCCGGCATGGACCTCGAGACCAAGGATCTGGAGGCCCCTTTGGGCCAGCGGGAGGCTGAAGGTGCCAATGCCGCAATAGGCGTCGATCACCGTCCCGCTGGGGCCAGCAGCAAAGAAAGCCCGCAGTGGCTCCACCAGCCGCTCCGCCTGGGCGGTATTGACCTGGAAGAACGTGTCAGGGGCAATCTGAAGCTCCACCCCCGCGAAGGTTTCCAATAACCAGGATCTGCCCGCCAGGAGCCGGCTCTCGCTGCCCATCACCACGTTCGAGGCTTTGGGCTGAAGGTTCAGGCTGACCCCGACGACCGTTGGCCAACGGTCCATCCAGGCCCTGGCCATCTCTTCAAGGCCAGGCAGGTTCGGATGGCTGCTCACAACGGTGATGAGGACTTCGCCGCTGTGGTGGCCAACCCGCAGGCCCAGATGCCGCAGACCGCCGCCCCCCGAGAGATTGACGTCAACGGGCCAGCCGGAGTCCTGCAGATCGTCCTTTAAGGGGGCGACCAAGGCATCGATGCGCGGATCAAGGACCGGGCAGCGGTTCATATTCACGATGCGGTGGCTGCCGCGGCGGTAATAGCCGGCCCGCAAACTCCCGTCCTCGCGGCGTTCCAGAGGGATGAGGGCCCGGTTTCTGTAGCCCAGTCCATGGCTGCAGCCCCAGGTTTGATGCACGGGGGCCTCGAGCTTGGCCAGCCGACTCAGGCTTTGGCGGACGATCTCGGTCTTGATCGCCAGTTGTGCCGCGCTGGAGGCGTGCTGAAGGCTGCACCCCCCACAGTGGTCAGCCAGGATGCAGGGGGGCTTTTGGCGCTCGGGGCTTGGCTCCTCCACCCCGACCAAATCAGCCTCCAAATGGCGTTTGGCGATGCGGCGAACCCTGGCAACCACCCGCTCACCGGCCAGCACCCCAGGGACGAAGACGGCCGTGTCCTCCCAGCGCCCGACGCCCTGACCATCGTGGCCAACGCCACTAATGGTCAGCTCAATGACCTTGCCGAGAGGCACCTTCTTCGTGTTCATCCGCATCCCATTGCCCTCTTCTGACCCTATCGGTGCGTAAACACCTGTTCAGCAGTGGGCTTGGGCGCGCTTGTCATCGATAAAGTGGGGCGGCAAAAGGTGGTTTCGATGAGCGTCGTACGCGATCTGATCCTTCAGGCAGACGATCAGCTCCGCTATCCCACCGGCGGCGAGCTGCGTTCGATGGTGGAGTTTCTCTCCACCGGGCCCAACCGTCTCACCGTTGTCCGCATCCTCACCGACAACGAAAAGAAGATCGTTGACGAGGCCGCCAAGCAACTCTTCAGCCGCAAACCCGAATATGTCGCGCCCGGTGGCAATGCCTTCGGCGCGAAGCAACGGGCCCAGTGCCTGCGCGACTTCGGCTGGTATCTGCGCCTTGTGACCTACGGGGTCCTTGCTGGCAGCACCGAGCTGATTCAAAAGATCGGCCTTGAGGGCGCCCGCGAGATGTACAACAGCCTCGGCGTTCCCATGCCTGGCATGGTCGAGTCCATGCGCTGCCTCAAGGAGGCCTCCCTGGTCCTGCTCAGCAGCGAAGACGCTGCCGTCGCCGCTCCTTATTTCGACTTCCTGATCCAGGGCATGCAGACCCCCTGCTGATTCCTCCCTGCCAACTGCATCACTGACAGGCCGGCCTCAAGCCGGCTTTTTCATGCCCAATCAAAGTGCGCATTAATCGCAAACGAGACGTGTTCCTGGTCTCATGCCGCTTCGGAGTGGCAACTAACGAGACCGCGACTCGACGGGGTCCGTCAATACTCATCTCGTATCTCTCGTTCCGGTTTTACAAGCGACAGCAAGGTGAGTCTCGCTAGGGACCTGTGGTGCTGGTCGTAGAAACGAAATGAGAACGGGCCGGTATCACTTACCCAGTACGTGTGGCGACTTGAGACGCGCTACGAGTCCCAGAACAGAAGAGCGGACAAACACCTTCCGCTGGCGAGAGGTGCAATCGCGACGTGCCCCTGCTGAGTCGACTAAGTCGATCCACCTCGGGCAGAGCCACGACCTGCACCTGCGAGAGGTCGCAAAAAGCTGCGTACCTGTGTCTACAGCAGGTACGCGTCCGCAGAAACCAAGTCAGTGACTGCCTCTTGGCCGGACAGGATGATCCGCGGACAGATAGGGCATGGACATGTGGACAGGTGAAAACCTGAATTTGTCGTTTGCAGGGCGAGCGGTTACAGCTGAGCGTGAGTCGCAGCTAGAAATCACGACTTTTTAGTTGTTGATGCAAACTCCGGAAACGGCTCTTGATCATCTCGAGTAACACTCATTCCGAGACACGTGGCGCGTCTAGAGCGAGACGCCTGGTAAGTCGTTTAGGCCGCTTGGCGGTAGCGCTCCTTCAGGAATTGATACGCCTCATTCAATCGCCGCATCGAGTCAGCGGAGCCGCCCGCATCCGGGTGGTGGTTGACGGCCTGGGATCGATAGGCCTCACGAATTTCTCGCAGGGTGTAAGGACGATCAGCGACGGTGGCCAGCTGAAGAAGCCGCAAGGCGCTGTGCACCGTCATGTTGTTGTCGATCGCCTCAAACGAGGTGGTGCGTTTCTGCCGACTCCGGTGCCTCTGGACGAAGCGCGTGATCAAGGAGGGAACGCGCACGCCAAGGGAGGACCCACTGAAGGGATCCTCAAGGATCCCGGCCGCGGTGATGATGCGCTCAAGGGTCGGAGGGCCTTCCTCCCAATCCGGGGCGTAGGTGTAGATGACCTGCTGCAACAGGTTCCAGGCGAAGGGGCGATTGTCACTGTCTCCGGCTTGGGGCCAGACATCGCGGGCCAGCCAGACCATCGCCGCCTCGACAACGGCCTCGCTGGGGGCTTGCCCGTAGACCTCGAGCCAATGTTCGGCAGCACGCTCAAGGGCTGCAGAGAGATCCTTCTGGCTGATCAGGCCGAGGGAGGCATGGAATTCAAGATCCTGTGGCTTGGCATCAAGGCTCTGTTTGACCCTGCGGGCTTGGTTGCGAACAAAACCCGGTAGTTGGATGCCAGACGGAGGTGACGCGACCCCCGATCCTTCTCTCTCAGATGACCTGGACGAGACGCGCTCCTGGTCTCGTGACGCGACAAGGCCACTGCTGACGAGAACGATCGCGACGTCGTCGTCAAGGCGCCCAGCTCGATCAGGTGCAGGAGTTCCCTCGTCGCCTCCGAGGCCCACGACCTCGCGCGGGTCGAGCACCTCCTCCTCCTCGGAATCGTCTTGACCGCGAACCTCGCTGAGCAAGTGCTCAACGAGGCCTCCGCGACTGCGGAATCCCATCTGAGACTTGAGCTCGTCAAGCCAGAGGAGCATCTCCTCGCTGAGCTCGAGCGAGATGCGACGTTTGTCGGTCTCCCGCTGGCTCACACCCAACCGATCTCTGACACAGAGGTTATCGGCCCATCAGGGAATCCATCAGCTTCTGTTGTGCCTCCACCGCCTGCTGGTACCGCTCCAGAAGGCTCTGACTCATCCGGGTGGGACTGATCATCGCCGGGGGCATCCCTTGAAGGCTGGGGAGTGCCGGAGGTGGCTGGATCCACTGCGGCGGTGCCACGACTGGAGGCCTGGGGCGGGGGAGGGTGATCGGCTCAATCTCAGCCACCAAAGGCGGGAGATCAGGCGCAGCGGCAACCGCCGGTTTGGCAGGGGTCTTGCTGACCTTGGCCTGGGCTGCCGCCAGGAGCTGTTCCCGTTGGCGCAGATCGGCGAGCTGCTGATCAGGGACAACACTCAGCAGATGTCCTGGAGTTGCATCAGCCGGATACACCAAGCTGACTTTGACGGGATTGTTCTGGCCGGATCTGAGATTGAGGCTGGCGATTGGAAGACTTTCGCCGGACTTCATCCCCACATGCACCTCCTCAACACCATCCGCGGACTCGATGCGAATGGAGCCCCGGAATGCGGTGAAGCGGGAGCGCCCATTGGCCGTGGGATGGCTGAACACCAACTGGTGGGGCCCGGCGCCGCGCAAATTCATCGTGACGTCAAAGCGCACCCCGTAGGTCCCCACGTTGTTGATCGAGGAATCGACCATGCGGGTGGCCAGGGGATTGACCTGAACTTCTCCTGTCCCGAAGTTGTGCCGGTTCGTACTGGTGAGGGGCACATGCAGAGATCCAGTGCCCATGTCATGGCCGACACTCGCCTCATAGGTGTCGCCAAGGGCCACCCCTGCCACCCTTGAAAAGACGGTCCCATTCTCGATCTGGCGGAGTCTACTGAGGTAGATGCGGCCCGGTGCCAGCCTGCCCTGGTCAAGCACCGCCATCAGATCCGCGTCGGACTGGGGATCCTCTGCGGCAACGACAGCCATCTGGAAAGGCCCGTCGCTCTTGCCCTTCAGGAGACCGTTGGCAATTCCCTTGGCGGGGAGTGCTGTGCTGAACAGGACGATGCGGCTGTAGGCGGGGATGGTGATTTCATCCTCCAGCTTTCGATCGAGCTGACCCCGCAGCATCTGGACCGCAGTGGCATCTCCAGGCCCGGTGTTCCAGGGACGCGGACCGAGGGGCTTAACTCCCATCAAGTTGTTGGCCAGGTACGGGGCTTCAAAGCTGTTGCGCACGGCCCCACGCTGGAAACGGATGTGAACCGGCCGCGATGAAGGATTGATCAGGATGGTCGCCAGGGTGAGTTCACCGCGGCGGCCCCGACCACTGCCCATGCGACTGCGGTCACTGGGGTAGTACTTGTGGTGGACATGCAGTCCAAAGGCGCCGTTGAAGGTGTAGGTGGCATTGGCCAGCGCCTCGCCCGTCTCCGCTGCGATCGCGCTGCCAGGAGCCGTGTTGACGAGGATGCCGGGGCCGTGGACCTCCTCGGGCTGATTGGAGTGCAGGACCGGCACATTGTTGAAGTTGCCCTGCAGAGGCTTGGCTTGTTGACCCGCCATCAGGGCCACGTAGGCCTCGGCAGGCAGGGGAGCAACCAGGACAGTGCCCAGAAGTGCAATCGCAAACGGCCTCATGGGACCTATGGGACCAACTGATCTCAACGTGCGACGAATCTGGGGTGGGGGCTGATGGTGCTCCGAATTCTTTTATCTCCCGCTGATCAATTTCAGCCGGACCTGCTGTCCATGGTGACCCGCGGCCACCCGGTTCCGATCGCTAAAACGTCAGCTGACCGTCATTGTCCATGATCCCGCCCTTCTTTGCCTGCAGTGATCCCGCCCAGGCAGGCCAGTACCGCCGCCGGCATCAGGAACGGAAACTGCAGATGCTGACCTTCTGGCGTGATGGCCTCGAACGTCAGCTGGCCGCCATCAATGCCTCCATCAGCACCCTGCAACGTCAGATGCAGGACTCAGCCGACGCCTGAGTTCCGCCAGACCCGCCTGGAGCTGCCGCCGTACCGAGGACGCACTGACGCGGAGCTGAGCGGCTGCGGTGCGAAGACTCAACCCTTCCAGCACCACCAGGCGCAGCACCTCCGCCTCTCGTGGATCCAACCAGGACAACCAGCGGCTTGCCTGGTCCGAGTCCTGCAACTCCAGAGCTGGGGTGCTCGCCGCCCAGTCCTCCAGCTCCCTCGGATCAAGGCCGACCCGTCGAGAACTGAGCCGAGCCCGTTCCAGCTGGTCCCACTGCTCCGTCGTCAGGTTCAGCTCGTCCCTGAGCTGTTCTGCTTTCAGCGGCTGACCCAGTCTCTGCTGACAGCTGAACAGGGCGGCAAGGCGCTCCTGCTGCACCCGGGGAATCCGGATCAGGGGCCACTGATCGCGCAGGTAGTGCCGCATGGCCCCTCGAATGTGGTGCCGTGCATAGGCCGTGAAGGGCACCCCGCGGCGGGCGTCATAGCGATCGAAGGCGTTCAGCAAACCCAGCTGACCCACCTGTTCGAGATCCTCCAGGCAATCCGGACGGCCCAGGGCATAGCGCTTCGCCCAGAAGCGGATCCAGCCCCGATGGCTCTGGGCGAGAGCCTGCAGCCTCTGCTGCCGGCGCGGGAGTGAGGCAGGCCTGACCATGGGAACAGCTCTGTGCTGAATCCAGCAGATCCCGACGGAGGGGATCAGCGCATCCGTGATCTCACTGGGCCACGGCCTCAAGCAGCGACCAGGCGCCGTTCTGCCGCAGCCAGGGCAGATCGGAGTGGTCCGTGCACAGCAGGTAGCCCGCAAACCCCAGAGCATTGACGCTGAAGCCGGCCCAGTGTTCCTGCAGGCGGAGCACCGACAGCACCCACTGCTGGGTGATCAGCAGGTTGTAGGGAGCTTTGGGCTCATGATCGTTCTGGGGATCTCCAAGGCCCAGCGCCGCGCAATGGGATCTGTAGAGGCCCTCCAGCTCTTCGGCACTCTCAGGAGCACCTGCCCTGCGGCGCCGACTGACCCGATAGGACCAGGGCCAGGGAGCTGAATCCCCACTCAGCTGGGCCTCGATCTGGCTGTCCAGGGGGCAGGGCGCTTCCCCTGGCTCCCGGGGTAGCAATTGCAGATGGCGATGCGGCTGGCTTGCACCGGCTTCCGCACAGCTGTTGAAGAACCAGAGCCCACTGCTGTCCTGATCCACATGGGCGAGGGCCTGCCAGTCGAGGCGCCCCAACCAGCCCCGCTGGGGCTGCCACTGCTGGGTAATCAGCAGGAGATGACCCCGTTGCACCGGGTACTTGTTGAGCAGCAACAGGTGCGATGAACCGAGCTGGTCCACCTCCAACTCGGGGTCCCAGGGGAGGAAGGGGTTCGGCTTCGGGCCCTCCCGGCGCAGATGCTTCGGTGTTTCGGAGAGCAGCCTGCGCAACACGAAGGGATCGATCGCCCCCTCGGGTTCCAGGGCGGTCTGGAGCGGGACGAGGGCACCACAGGATTCGGCACGGTCGCTCTGGCGGAGCGCAGCCTGCTCATAGCCCCCCACGCCTCAACCTCCCCGCAATCGGGCCAGGCTGGCGCCTGGGTAGTAGTGGGCCAGGATCTGGTTGAACTGCCAGCCCCGTTGCGCCAACTTGTGGGCTCCCTCCTGACTCATGGATGCCCCCAGTTCCCGGTGCGCTTCCCAGCTGATCTGGGCATTGGCCGCGTAAAGGCTTTCCACGATTCCTCCCTTGTAGCTGAGGATCAAGCCAGCGGTGTCCGCAACGGCGCGACGACTGCGCTCACTTCGGCTCTGCAATCCGTTGTAGGCCTGCCAGCGGGTGCTGTCTCCGAGGTTCCAATGCTGACTCGCAGGCCTAGCCAGGTGGGCTAGGGCGTAGGAGCGCGCAGCAACGGCCTGGGCCTTAAGGGCCTCAAAGGACCAGCTGCTCGGCATCTCGGCGCCCACCACAGAGGCGAGATAGTCCTCCAGGTCCAGGTGATTGACCACCATCCAGCCTTGGCCGGTCGGGACCAGGGCGAGGCGGCCTGCATAGGCCCTCCCGTTGAGCAGCAGTGGGGCCTGGGATTGGGGTTCCAACCAGAGCCGCTGGGAGCTGAACCCAGAACGTTGCAGAGGGATCAGCTCCGCTCCGCTGCCCTGGGCGAGCACCGCCCCCCGTTGATTGACCAGACGCCAGGGCCCCTCACTTCCCAGTTGCGGTCGAGGCGCCTCCAACAGATGGACGCGAATGCTCAGCTGCAACGGCTGAGCCGAAGCAGGGACGGCCAGGGCGGCCCTGGGCTGGGCGGCGGCTTTGGCGGCTGCCTTTGCGGAGGTCTGCGGCTGGGGGTTGTCGAGCAGCGCCGCCATCAGGGACTGGTCAGCGCTGCCGCGGGGGGCAAAGATCTGCTGGCCGGCATAGCCGAACCCAACGGCTCCAAGGGCCAAAGGCAACAGGAGGAGATGGGGCCCTAGGCGACCCTGCAGACCTCCCACCCCGAGGGGTCGCTTCCACTGGATCCAGCGTCGAGTGTTCCGTCCCATAAACAGTGGCCTGTACCAGTGAGACGGACCGCGTTGGGCGTCAGAACCTCACACAGCATTCCACCACTTCTCGCGGACGGCTGCCAGCCGCGGATGCTGTTGCGGCCAAGGCGTTCAGCCCACCAGGGAGCCACCAGGGCGTGGGCGGAACCCGTCACAGGATCCTCAGGCAGCCCCAGCCCCGGTGCGAAGAAGCGCAATTGGTAGTCGCAGCGTTCCCCCAGCACCGAGCGCTGGTGCTCCGAAGGGAAGGCCTGCATCACCACCAGCCCCTGTCGATCGGCGCCTTGGAGTGCCTCGGCGGGATTGGGGAGCTGCTGGAGGTTGACCTGATCGTTGAGCAGAACGACCCGATACCCCAGTTCAGAACCCCAGTAGCCCTCGATCGTTGCGCCCAGGACGGAGGCCAGAGCGTGGGGACAGGGGAGTGGCTGCAGAGGTTCCGCCGGAAGTTCGATGCTGGCGGCGCCGGGATGGTCGTCCTTGAGGGCCACCCGGAGGGGACCACTGCGGCTGCCGAGGTGCAGGGACTGCCCTTGGGAGAGCACACTCCAACGGCCGAGAGCCAGGGTGGCCGCCAGCGTGGCGTGGCCACACAGGGCCACCTCACAGCTTGGGGTGAACCAGCGCAACAGCCATCGACCTGCAGCGTTCCTCCAGAGGAATGCGGTTTCGGACTGCTTCAGGCTCGCCGCAAGCTGCTGCATCCAGCCAGCTGCTGCCGGCTCCTCCAGAAGGACCACGGCCGCTCCATTCCCTCCCAACGGCTGGGCCGTAAACGCCTCCACCAAAGAGACCCTCAAGGGACTGCTCATGGGTGGCCGGCCTCATCCTTGAGGTCGCGCTGCATCAGGGCACGGACCGCACTCCGGGGTGCCACGGTCGCCTCCATCACCGCTTGAACCTGTTGGCAGATGGGGAGGTGCCACTGCCGCTGGTTCGCCATGCGGGTCACAGCCGTCACGGTGCTGGCCCCCTCAACGGTGGCCCCGACCTGCTCAAGGGCTTCAGCGGCGCTCAAGCCCTCAGCCAGGGCCATCCCATAGCGGTAGTTGCGGCTGAGGGAGCTGTTGGCCGTCGCCAACAAATCCCCAAGACCGGCCAGGCCATAGAGGCTGCGCCCATCCCCGCCAAGCGCTTCGATCACCGCACCCATCTCCGCCAGGCCGCGGCAGAGGAGAGATGCCTTGGCATTGGCCCCAAGGGCCAGACCGTCGCAGATGCCGGCTGCGATGGCCATCACATTCTTCAAGGCCCCCACCACCTCCGTGCCGATCGGGTCGGCACTGGCATAAAGCCGCAGTTGCTCCCCACTCAACTGGCGTTGCCAGTGGCGGGCCAGCTCAAGATCGCCGCTGGCCAGCACGCTGGCGGCGGGGAGTCCGGCCGCCAATTCGGCCGCCAGATTCGGGCCGCTGAGCACCAGCAACGGGATCCGAGACCCTTCGCGGGCCCAGATCTGACTGGCGGTGCTGCAATCTTGAACATCCAGACCCTTGCTGCAGCTCACCAGGGGCAACTGATCTGGCCACTGGGGAGCGAGCCTCGGTGCCAGCTCGGAAGCACCCTTCAGGGAGGTGGCGACCAGGGCTAGGTCAGCGCCGGAGAGGGCGGCAGCGGGATCGCCCCCGTCACGGCGGCTCCACCCCTGGATGCGATGGCCCTGGCGCTGCATCAGCGCTGCGAGGGTTCTCCCCCATGCCCCAAGGCCGATGACACTGATGCACAGGCTCATGCGGCCATCATGCGGCAGCTGCTGCATGCCCTTGAAGCACCTCGAGGGGGATCAGCTCCAGGGTGCTCTGTTCGCAGGCCTCCAGACGCACAGGTGGAGCCATGCCGTCCTCATAGGCCTCAAGCCAGCGGGCCGCACAGACGCACCAGTGGTCGCCGGGTTGGAGACCTGGAAAGCCGTATTGCGGAGCAGGGGTGCTGAGGTCATTGCCCTGGGCCCGGCTGTAGGAGAGGAAGTTCTCATCCACCACACAACAGACCGTGTGGCGCCCCAGATCAGAGGGATCGGTGCGGCAGCTGCCATCGCGATACCAGCCGGTCATCGGCTCGCATCCACACAGCTGCAAGGGCTCTCCCAGGACATTCAGGGCGGATTCAGGCATCACTGCCATCGCTTCAGGCCAGACCATCGGGGCGTCAGTCTGGCGAAGGAGTGGAACAAAAGTTGCCGGATGGTTGACGAAATTGGGGGGTGAGGCGTTAAAGGTCATTCAGCAAACCCCCCTTCATGAGCTGGGACTTCACCGAAGACGGCGCCTTCCTGGCCCTGTGCGATGCCTTCAAGGAAAGCGGCGAGAGCTCGGCGATCGAGTTCCTGGCCAATGGTGAAGGTGCCTTCCATTTCCAGGAACTCGCTCAGAACGCCGCCGGTGAGGGGATCGATCTCTCCGACTCCACCGATCTGGAGGAGTTTCAGCAGGAAGTGATCGAAACCCTCGAGGACATCTGCAGCTGAAGCTGCTTCGGTTCAACCGCCGTAGAAGAAGGCGATCTCCTTGTCCTTCAAGCCCTCCCAGCCCGCAGCCTTGAGGCGCGCATCGAGGGTTGCCTGGTCAAAGTGCTTCGAACCGGTTTTCACGATGCGATTGCGCATCGATTTCTTCACGCCGCTGCGGGCGCGCTGACTTTCGAGATCCATCACCTCGTTGTAGAGGCTCAGCATCTCGGCAGGGATGGGGGTGCCGTCGAGATCGAGGCCTGCAGCAATGGCGTCATCGACGCCGCCGGGTCCGGCAATGGCCATGCAGGGAGAGGGTTCAGGGCCAGGCGACCCTAGGCCGAGAAGTAGCGAGCCTGGCTGTGCAGGGCCACCAGGGCCGTGGTGCTCTGCTCCGGCTCGAGCTGATCGCTCTCATCCATCGACAGGCCGATGCGATCACTGCCAAGCCACTCCAGCTGCTGGCGTGAATCCGCCACATTCGGGCAGGCCGGGTAGCCGAAGGAGTAGCGGCTGCCGCGGTAGCGCTGGGCAAGGACATCCCGCAGCGGCATCCCGGCGGGGTCCGCAAAACCGAGCTCGGCGCGGATGCGGGCATGCACCCACTCCGCCAGGGCCTCGGCCATCTGCACGCCAAGACCGTGGAAGTAGAGGTAGTCGCTGTACTGGTCGCCCTTGAAGAGCTCCTGGGCAAAGGCCGTGGCCTTCTCCCCCATGGTCACTGCCTGCATGGGCAAGACATCGCTGGGTTGGCCATCGGCAAGGTCTTGATAGAAGTCGGCAATGCAGTAGCGGTTCCCGGAGCGTTGGCGCGGCAGGGCGAAGCGCCCCAGCTCCCGGCTGCGTTGCTCTGGATCAAACACCACCACGCTGTTGCCCTCACGCCCGCAAGGGAAGTAGCCATAGGCAACCCTGGGGGTCAGCAGCTGCTCGTTGAGGCAGCGCGCCATCCAGTGCTGAAGAACAGGCTCAGCCTTCTCGGCCAGCATCGCCTCGTAGTCCTCCCGCGATTGGCCCTGAGCCTTGCGCAGTTGCCACTGTCCGGCGAAGAGGGCATTCCGGTCGAGGTAGGCGAACACCTGATCGAGCGGGATCTCCGCCTCGGTGAGCACCTGGCTCCCCCAGAACGGAGGTGCCAGGGCCGGTTCGGCAGGCACCGCCTCGGAGCGGTGGTCGTTGGGATCGGCCGGAGCCGGAGCGGCCTCGGGAGCCGTTCCGGCGTCAGCAACGGCCGGTTCAGCCGCAGCCTCGGGATCGGCTGCAG
>JAURGL010000037.1 GCA_030833825.1 Vulcanococcus sp. SFB_649D_100_25
TTGGCCTCGTAATCAGACATCACCAAACCCTGCGCCGAGGTGTTTTTGAATGCTTTAGCATCAGCATTCACCGTCACTGTGGCGCTGGCTTGTTCGCTGCGCAGCAACAACAGGCGGCGTCGCTCCGCCTGGGGCCATCCCCCGTCGCTGTGGATCTGAATTTCGCTGAGGCTCCCGAGCAGGCGCTCCACCTCCTCTCGGGCATCGGCGGGCAGAAATCCGGTCCAGGTCGGTTCCCAGGTGCGCAGGGCCTGCTCCGCCCGATCGATCACCTCCGAGAGCAGATCGGGGTTGCGGCTCCCCTGCAGCAAGTCCGAGCGCGGCAGCATGGGGTCTCCTCAGCCCTCGCCCAGGCGCACCACGCTCTGGGGTTTGGCCTCCTGCAGGCGGGTCCAGGGAATCTCCACGCCGTTGGCGGTCTCCACCAGCAGCAGCCAGTTGCCCTCCTCGAGCCGGTTCCGCAGGGCCCGTACCCGGTCGTCCCCGTCCGAGCTGACGCTTGAGGCCGCGGCGTAGCTCCCCATCAGTCCGGAACCAAGCCCCAGCAGCCCTCCGATCAGGTGGGATCCCAGCGGCCCGGCGAAGGCAAAGGTGTCTAGATCGGTGATGTAGGTGAAGGTCAGACCGGCAAAGAAGCCGAAGGGCATCAGCCAGGTGGCCATCCCCTTCTGACGGCGGCGCCTGGCGATGGCGGGGTTGAGCTCATCGACGGCTGAGAGCTCGGTTTCGGATTCGCCGATGGCCACCAACCGGATCGGCGCAGGGTTCAAGGCAGCGAGCTGGTCCCTGAGCCGATGCAACTGCTTCCGGCCAGAGAGCACCACCACGACGCTGCTGCCCACGAGATCACCGACAAGGTCCGACGATTCTCCATGCTTCAGGCCTTGGCTGCGCTCTGGCCTCCAAGGCCTTTGAGGGCCCCTCTCTACACTTCACCTCCGGCCGCCCCCACCCCGCCGGGTCATGACGAAGGTTCTGGTTTCTGATCCCATTGATCAAGTAGGGATCGACATCCTGTCCCAAGTGGCCCAGGTGGATGTCCGAACCGGTCTCCCACCCGAGCAGCTCAAGGAGATTATCGGCGACTACGACGCCTTGATGATCCGCTCAGGGACCACGGTGACCGCTGAGATCATCGAAGCGGCCAACAAGCTGCGCATCATCGGCCGCGCTGGTGTGGGCGTCGACAACGTCGATGTCCCGGCCGCCACCAAGCGCGGGGTGATCGTCGTCAATTCCCCCGAAGGCAACACCATTGCTGCGGCTGAGCACGCGCTCGCCCTGATGCTGTCGCTCTCCCGGCATGTGCCCCATGCCCACCTGAGCACCATGGCCGGCGGCTGGGATCGCAAGAAATACGTCGGCAACGAGCTCTACAAGAAGAAGCTCGGTGTGGTCGGTCTGGGCAAGATCGGCTCCCATGTGGCCCGCGTGGCCAAGGCCATGGGCATGGAGCTGCTCGCCTACGACCCGTTCGTGTCGCCTGAGCGCGCCCAGCAGATGCAAGTGAAGCTGCTGCCGCTGGCGGAGCTGTTCGCCGAAGCCGACTACGTCAGCCTGCACCTGCCGCGCACGCCGGACACCGAAAACCTGGTGAACGCCGAGCTGCTGCGCACGATGAAGCCCACGGCGCGCATCGTGAACTGTGCCCGCGGCGGAATCATCGATGAGGCGGCGATCGCTGAAGCGGTCGAGAAGGGTGTGATCGCCGGTGCTGCCCTGGACGTCTACGCCAAGGAGCCCCTCGAGGCTGATTCAGCCCTGCGCAGCGTGAGCGAGCGCTTGATCCTCACCCCGCACCTCGGCGCCTCCACGGAAGAGGCCCAGGAAAATGTGGCGGTGGATGTGGCTGAGCAGATCCGCGATGTCCTGCTGGGTCTCCCTGCTCGCAGCGCCGTCAACATCCCCGGCCTGAACGCCGAGGTGATGGAGCAGCTCAAGCCCCATCTGCAGCTGGCGGAAACCCTGGGGCAGCTGCTGGGCCAGCTTGCCGGCGGTCAAATCAGTGAGCTGGAGGTTCGTCTCCAGGGCGAATTCGCCACGCACCCCGCGCAACCGCTGGTGATCGCCTCCCTCAAGGGCCTGCTGTCCAGCGCCCTGGGTGACTCGATCAATTTCGTCAACGCCGGCCTGGAGGCCAAAGAGCGGGGGATCCACGTCCTCGAGGTCAAGGACGATGCCGCCCGCGATTTCGCCGGCGGTTCCCTCCAACTCAGCGCCAAGGGTGCCAAGGGCAGCCATGCGGTGACCGGGACCGTGTTCGGTGATGGGGAGCTGCGGGTCACCACCATCGATGAGTTCCCCGTGAATGTCTCCCCCAGCAAGCACATGCTGTTCACCCGGCACCGGGACATGCCAGGGATCATCGGCAACCTGGGTTCTGTGCTTGGGGAGCACAACGTCAACATCGCATCGATGCAGGTCGGTCGCCGCATCGTCCGTGGTGATGCGGTGATGGTGCTGAGCCTCGATGACCCCCTGCCCGCCAGCCTGTTGGCCACCATCCACCAGATCAACGGAATCCAGGAAGCTCACCCGGTGACCCTCTGAGCAGGGAGCCTCTGCACCGATGACGCTCTCCTGGTGGCGCCTTGAGCTGCTCTCGCTTCCTGAGCTCGAGGAATCCCTGATCTGGAAGCTCAACGCCCTGGGGATCCCCAGGGTGGCAGTGCGGCACCGTCCGGAGCAGCCGGAGCAGCGTCAGTTGGTGGCATGGCTTCCGGCGGCCGACTGGCCTGAGGCTGAGCGGATCCAGCTGGTCCAGGCCCTGGCTCCCCTGGCTGACACCTTCGGCCTGAGCTTGCCTGAGGTCTCCTGGGAGGAGCAGGACGATGAGGACTGGAGTCTGAGCTGGAAGCAGCATTGGCAGGCCGATCCCGTCGGCCAACGCCTGCTGATCCTGCCGGCCTGGCTCGAGCTGCCCCCCGAGCACGCCGATCGGCTGGTGATCCGGATGGATCCCGGCAGTGCTTTCGGCACCGGCAGTCACCCCACCACCCGCCTGTGTCTTGAGGCGATCGAGCAACTGGCGGAGCAGCGGGGTGCCCAGGGAGCCCCTGATCTGGGCCCGATCCGGGTGGCAGACCTGGGCTGCGGGAGCGGGATCCTGGGCATTGCGGCCCTCCTCCAGGGGGCCACCACGGTGGCGGCATCGGACACCGACTCCCTGGCGGTCCGGGCCACCCGTGACAACGCGGTGGTCAGTGGCTTCGCCGATCGGCTCACGGTGGAGCTCGGTTCGGTGGAGCGCCTGGCGGAGTTGCTGGAGGGCCGTCCAGCTGATTTGCTGCTCTGCAACATCCTTGCCCCGGTGATTGAGGCGCTCTGCCCCGCCTTCGACACCGTGCTGGCCCCAACGGGCCTGGGTTTGCTCAGCGGCCTGCTGGTGGATCAGGCCCCTCGCCTGCAGGCGGCTCTGGAGGAGCAGGGCTGGCGGGCGGAGCTCACCGCACAGCAGAGCCAGTGGGGGCTGATGACGATTAGGCGGGCCTGACAAAAAGCCGGCAACACCCGTTGTCGCATAAGTCACGCTGATCTGTGCCCGCCTGTCCCATTGGGCTTCGCGGGCAGATGGCCACAGAACCCCTGGATCAGGCCCCGTCGGATGTAGGAAGGGTCCGTCCTACGGGCCCGGGATCAATCCCAGGAGCCTGTGAGCCCCAATCCCTTCCATGGCTTCCTACAAGGTCACCCTCATCAGCGAGGCAGAGGGCCTCAACAAGACCATCGAGGTTCCCGACGACCAGTACATCCTCGACGCCGCTGAAGAGCAGGGCATCGACCTCCCCTACTCCTGCCGTGCTGGTGCCTGCAGCACCTGCGCCGGCAAGATCACCGCTGGCACCGTTGACCAGTCGGATCAGAGCTTCCTCGACGACGACCAGATCGAAGCTGGTTTCGTGCTGACCTGCGTGGCCTACCCCACCAGCGACTGCACCATCAAGACCCACGCCGAAGAAGAGCTGTACTGAGCTCCTCGCGGGGCGTGCCCATTCACGCCCCGTCCGTTTCGGACTCCCCAACCACCCTGCGGGGTGGTTTTTTTGTCTCCAGGACCCTTCGCGTTCGACCGTGACCGCCGCCGCATCCGCATCGGTTTCCGCGCCAGCCCAGGTCGATGCTGTGTATGCGTCCGGCAGTGAGCACACCAGCCCCGGGGCGCAGTACAGCTTCCGGGTGATCGGCCCCTGCTGCCGCCTGTTCGATCGCGAGGAGCTCCCCTGGCCCTGTTGCCGGCTTGCCTGGCGCAGCAAGGAGCCCAGCTGGAGGCGCGTGGGTCGTCGCTTCGTGGCCGACCTGGCGTCCCGCCGCTGCCCCTCCTATGCGGTGGAGCTGCTCCAGCCGGGCTCAAGGCCCACGGTGACCGTGCTCACCCTGTTCTCCCTGCGCCTCAATGGGCCCCTGCAGGAGTGGTGGTACAGCAAACAGCCCAGTTCCTTCGACCCGGACAACCAGAGCCCTCCGGCTCCAATCTCTTAAAGGGTGGCCAGCAAAAAGCCCCGCCAGGGGCGGGGCTGAAGCGGTTGAGACCGCAGCTTGGGGGGCTTGATCAGAAGTAGATCTTGCCGCCGCCCCATTGGGGACCAAGGACTTTCGGGGCGGTCAGGATGAAACCGGCCATGAGGCGCAGGTCCTCATCGTTCATATTGCGCATCTGCACGAACACGTCACTGCTGCGGATGCTGGGGTGCACATCAGCAATGCTGTATTCACCGTCGTAGCTGGTGGGATCCTTCATGTAGTCCACCAGGGCCTCGACGTTGTCACGGGCCGGGCTGGCCAGGGCGAGGGTCTCGGGATCGAGGCCGACGTTGTGATTGGTCTTGGTGATGCCACCGGCGTGGCAGACGCCGCAGCTGTTGTTGAAGGTCTTGCGGCCCGCGTTGATTTCCTGCTCAGTGAAGGTCACCGTGGTGCCACTGGGATCGGCGGGAACGGTGAGCTGCTCAGTGGTCCACTGGGCTGCCTGGACAGGGCCGGCGAGACCCACCAGCAGGGCGAGCGGGAGAAGCAGCAGCCGGGCCAGGGACCGGAGTGCAGAGGAGAAGGAAGAGGCCATCGAAAAAGCCGGCAACGTGGCGATTAGATCGCGCCAGAGCCCTTGTATCACGGCTGATGGGCCTGCTGGTTGACCCGGCGCCAGGCACTCACGAACTGTTGCAGCCTCAGGGTTCAGCGGCGGCCACCTCCAGGGTGAGGAAGTCCTTGGCCAGTTCGGTGTTGGGGAAGATCGCCCTGGCTTCCGCCAGCAGATCGTCAGCGGTCACGGGGTTCCCCGGGACGTAGCGCGGGGAGAGGTGCGTGAGGGCCAGCTGTTTCACCCCGGCGGCCAGGGCCGTTTGGGCAGCCATGGTGCTGGTGGAGTGCTGCCGGGCGAAGGCCATCTCCGCTTCCGCGTGGGCAAAGGTGCTCTCGTGGATCAAGAGATCGGCCCCTGCTGCCAGTTCCACGGCCGCTTCGCAGAAGACGGTGTCGGTGCAGTACACAAGGCTGCATCCGGGGCGCTCCGGGCCGCAGAGACTGGCCCCGTTGATGATCCGGCCGTCATCGAGCACCACCTCCCGGCCGGCCTTCAGGTCGGCGTAGATCGGTCCGGGGGGGATGCCGAGGGCCTGGGCCTGGGCGACATCGAAACGGCCGGCACGCGGTTTCTGCTCCACCCGGTAGGCATAGGCGGGGACCCGGTGGGTCAAGAGGGTGCAGCGGACGCTGATGTCGTCATCGTCCAGCAGGACCGCTCCGCTGCGGGCCGCCTCCTTCACCCGATGGGTGCGCAGGGGGTAGCTGATCCGCATCGAGGAGGTCCGCATGACCCCTTCGAGGTAGTCCCGCAGGGGGTCCGGGCCATAGAGGTCGATGCCGTCGCAGCTGCCCGCCAGCCCCAGGCTGGCCAGGAGTCCCGGCAGGCCAAAGATGTGATCGCCATGCATGTGGGTGACGAACACCCGGCTCAGCTGGCTGACCCGGAGATCACTGCGCAGGAATTGGTGTTGGGTGCCCTCCCCGCAGTCGAACAGCCACAGCTCCGAACGCTGGGGCAGACGCAGGGCTACGGCGGAGACGTTGCGTGCCCGGGTGGGGACCCCTGAACTGGTCCCGAGGAAAGTGACCTGCACGGCCGGTGCGCTCCCCGGTCTCTCTGCAGAGATCGTGCCACGGCGGGGCTGGTCAGGCCCGCAAGGGCTCGTCACAATGGCCTGCCCTGAGCTGTGAGATGAGCCGCCACCTGCCTGCGATCGGCTGGTTTGCCTTGGCTTTGGCCCTGCCACTGCCCGTGGCGGCTGAGGTGCGGGTGCTGGAGGGGCAGAAGGAGCCTTTGTTGCGGGTGTTGGTGCTCGAGGCCCCCAGCGTCAGCATTCGCCCGTCGGCGGAGGCCCGGGGCCTGCGGGTGCTCGATGAACGCGGCCTGCCCTTGGGCCTGGAACCGCCTGACAGGACCCTGGAGCTGGATGGGGCCCGTCAGCAGCGGGAGTTGTGGGTTGAAGCGCTGCCTGGCCCCGGTGGCGATGACCCGGGCCTCTGGCTTGGCTCCCGCCGCTTCCGCGGTCGCCTGCAACTGCGTCCGGTTGGGGGACAGCTGCAGGTGGTCAACCATGTCCAGCTGGAAACCTATTTGCCCAGCGTCGTGGGCAGTGAAATGCCCGCCAGCTGGCCGGCGGCAGCCCTGAAGGCCCAGGCGGTGGCGGCGCGCACCTACGCCCTCAAAGCCCGAAAGCCCTCTGCCCCCTACGACGTCAAGGCCACGGTGGCGAGCCAGGTCTACAAGGGGGTGGAGCCGGAGACCCCCAGCACGTGGGGGGCCGTGCAGGCCACCCGCGGGATGGTGCTCACCTTCGGCAATTCCCTGATTGATGCGGTGTTCCACAGCAGCAGCGGTGGCGCCACCGAGAGCAGCGGGGATCTCTGGAGCCGCCAGCTGCCCTATCTGGTGAGCGTTCCGGATTTTGATCAGGCCTCTCCGGTGCATCTCTGGCGCAAGCCCCTGGATGGGGCCCTGCTGCAGCAGGCCTTCCCGGAGTTGGGTCGGGTCCTGGCGATCAACGTGGTCTCCACGACCCCATCCGGGCGGGTGCGGCAGGCCCGCGTTGTCGGATCAGAAGGGGAGCTGCTGCTCACGGGGGCTCAGCTCCGCAGTCGTCTGGGGCTCCGCAGCACCTGGGTGCGGTTTGAACTGGAGCCCCTTGCCCGATCCGGCAGTGCGGTCCATCCGGACCTGGGCTGGCCAGCTCCGCCCCCACCCCTTCCTGCCTTCAGCCTCCCTCCAGCCCAGGCCCTTTCATCGGAGGTGGTGCAGTTGGTCGCCGTGGGTCGCGGCTATGGCCATGGGATCGGGATGAGTCAGTGGGGCGCCCTGGCCATGGCCCAGAAGGGCAATAGCTACGAGGAGATCCTGCGGCACTACTACCGAGGCGCCCAGCTCCAGTCCTACGCAGCCCTGGCGCAAACCCCTGCCCCTCGGCCAGGCTCTGGTCAGGACGGATTACAGGCGCTGGCACCATCCCCTTGACCCCCCCTCTCTCGTTGGCCCTGCCCCCGCTTCTGGTGGAGGCGGATGCCCAGGCCGTGGCAGATCAGGTCGCTGCGCGTCTGCTGGAGGCCCTGGCCTGCGGGCGCACCCTTGGTCTGGCCACCGGACGGACCATGGAGCCGGTGTACCGCGCCTTTGTCGCGCGCCTCAAGGGCCTGCCATCGATGGAGCGGCAACGCCTGATCAGCGGGTGGAGCAGCTTCAACCTGGACGAATACGTCGGCCTTGGCTCTGGAGATCCCCAGTCCTTTGCGGCCTTCATGCAGCTCCACCTGGGCCAGCCCCTGGATCTGCCGCTCGGTTGTCTGCGTCTCCCCGATGGCCGCGCCTCAGATCCCGAGGCTG
This sequence comes from Vulcanococcus sp. SFB_649D_100_25, assembly GCA_030833825.1. Lineage (GTDB taxonomy): Bacteria > Cyanobacteriota > Cyanobacteriia > PCC-6307 > Cyanobiaceae > Vulcanococcus. The sequence continues at coordinate 7,874 of JAURGL010000037.1, forward strand.
AGGCAGGGCGCTATGCCCGATCCCTGCAGGCAGCCGGGGGCATTGGGTTGCAGCTGCTGGGCCTTGGCAGCAACGGTCATGTGGGCTTCAACGAACCCCCCTGTCAGCCCGAGGCCCGCTGCCGCTGCTTGTCTCTGAGCCCCAGCACCCGCCAACAGAATGCCGGGGCCTTTGGCGGCCACCCCCAGGCGGTGCCCACCCAGGCCATCACCCTCGGCCTTTCGGAGATCCTCGCGGCCGAGGCCCTGCTGCTGGTGGTCACCGGGGCCGAGAAGGCGGAGATCCTGAGGCGCAGCCTGCAGGAGCCCCCGTGCCCGGAGGTCCCGGCCAGTTGGTTGCAGGGGCATCCCAACCTGCAGGTGATCGCCGATCGCAGCGCCGCATCCACCCTGCTGCTCAGCTGAGGACCGTCTCCATCAGGGCCTCATCCGCTTCGAGGTTGGAGGTCACGCTGCGGACGTCATCCAGCTCCTCGAGGGCATCGAGCAACTTCAGGCAACTGGAGAGCGCGGCTGGATCCTCCAGGGGGCAGGGGGTCCCGGCGATCCAGCGGTGCTCCCAGCTCGTCACTGGCAGGCCCAGGTTGCGCAGCCCGTCCTGCAGGGCTTCCAGGTGCTCGAAGGCGCCGTACACCTCCGCCCCCTCGGCATCGAGTTCGTAGCCCAGGGCCGTGGGACCGCCCTGCTCCTCCAGTCGCAGCAGGTGCTCCAACAGGGCCTCCTCCTGGAGGCCCTCCTGCGCGAGGTGCACAACGCTGCGGTGCTCAAACAGATAGCCCACGCAGCCCGTTTCGCCGAGGTTGCCCCCGTTCTTGTTGAAGGCCAGGCGGATCTCGGCGGCGGCTCGGTTGCGGTTGTCGGTGAGGGACTCAATCAGCACGGCCACCCCCCCGGGGCCGTAGCCCTCGTAGCGGACTTCTTCGAACTGGTCAGCCCCGCTGCCCCCCTGCCCTGATCCCTTGGCAATCGCCCGCTCGATGTTGGCGTTGGGGACCCGGGCCGCCTTGGCCTTCTCAATGGCCGTCCGCAGCTGAAAGTTCCCGGCGGGATCGGCCCCGGCCCGGGCGGCCACCATGATCTCGCGGCCCAGTCGGGTGAACACCGCTCCCCGCTTGGCATCCACCACCGCCTTGGTGCGTTTGATCTGGGCCCATCGGCTGTGGCCGGCCATGTGGCTAGGAAGGCATTGAAGGGACTCAGCCCGCCGCGTCGATCACAAGCCTGGGTTGCAGGCTGCCGATCTCCGCCACACGGGCCATCCCCGCCAGGTTGCCATCCGGATCCACCACCACCACGGGGGTGTCGGCCTCCCAGGTCTGTGGGCAGGGCTGTTGCCGCCCGAATCGCCAGCTGGCCAGATCCGCCTCCGTGAGCTGGTGGGTGGGGAGGTGTCGCAGGGCTTCCAAGGGGCTCAACAGGGCGGGAGGGTCCGCTTCCAGTTGCTCCAGGCCCACGCTTTGCTCCTGGTGGAAGCCCAGGGCTTGGGTGCGCCTCAGCTGCGCCAGGCAGCCTCCGCAGCCGAGGGCATTCCCCAGATCCCTCGCCAGGGAGCGGATGTAGGTCCCAGAGCTGCAGTGCACCTCCAGCTCCAGTCGACCCTGCTCTGGGTCCCACGCCACCAGGGAAAGCGTGTGGATCGTCACCGGCCGGGGGGGGAGATCCAGAGCCACCCCGGCCCGGGCCAGCTTGTAGGCCCTCTCGCCATTGACATGCACGGCGGAGACGGCGGGCGGCCGCTGTTGGATCTCTCCGCGAAAGGCTGCCAGGGCCTGTTCCAGCTCAGCGGTCTTGAGAGGCGGGACAGCGTGTTGAAGGAGCACGTTCCCCTCAAGGTCGTCGCTGTCGGTGCAGACCCCCAGCTGGACGATCCCGCGATAGGTCTTGTCACTGCGCAGATAGGGCAGCAGGCGCGTGGCCGGTCCCAGGGCGATCGGCAGGACGCCCGTCACCGCTGGATCCAGGGTCCCCCCATGGCCGACCCGCTTGAGGCCATAGGCCCGTCGGACCTTGGCGACACAGGCGTGGGAGCTCAGGCCCGCCGGCTTGTCGAGCACCAGAAAGCCGCAGGTCAAGCTGCCGTTCGCGTGAGCACCCCGCAATCGTGCCATTCGCCCCCAACTGCGGCAGGGTGAAGCGTGTGGTTGTTCAGCCTCGATGCCGATGCCCCGCCCGGATGCGCAAGAGCTGCAGCAGCGCCGTGAATTGGCCTTTTTGGTGCTGGCTGGGCTGTTCCTGGGGACCATGGGGATGCTCAACATCCTTGGGCTCACCCGTTTTCTGCAGCTCGGGCAGATCGGGTCCTGGCCGGTGGTGGTGGCAGTGGGGGCCCTGCCCTACCCCGTGACCTTTCTGTGTACGGATCTGATCAGTGAGATCTGGGGTGAGCGGCGGGCCAATCAGTTGGTCTGGGTGGGCCTGCTGCTGAACGGCTGGATCGTGCTGGTCCTCTGGCTCGGGGGGGTGCTCCCGGGGTTGCCTGGGGCTCCCGATGAGGCGTTCTTCGCGGTTCAGGGTCTGGCCTTCGGGGCGGTGGTCGCCTCGATGGCGGCCTACATGGCGGCCCAGTTCACAGATGTTCGGCTGTTTCACTTCTGGAAACGCCGCACCGGTGGCCGCGCCCTCTGGCTGCGCAACAACGGATCCACCCTGGTGAGCCAACTGGTGGATACCTCAGCGGTGGTCCTGATCAGTCACTACGGGGCCCATGTGCTTCCGGTGCGCCCTGAACTGCCTGTGCTGCCCCAACTGGGCAGTTACATCGCCAGTGGCTACCTGTTCAAGGCCCTGGCGGCCTTGTTGGACACCCTGCCCTTCTACCTCCTGACCGGCTGGTTGCGGCGCTGGCTGCTGGTCCCAGGGGCAGGGGCGGAGTTGGTGGGTGAGCAGCTCCCTCTACGGTGAGCAGCCATGACCGCCACCACTGCCCTCTCCCTTGATCACTTCCTCGAGGGGGGCTTCGATCTGCGCCAGCACCTGGCTGCCCATCTGGAACTGAGCCTGCCGGAGCTGGAGCGGCGTCTGCCCCTGGCCACGGCTGAGTTGGCGGCGGCCCATCCCGGTGCCTTCAACCCCGAGCAGGCCGGCAGTTTCTATGAGAACGCCGTAGGCAACGCCCATTTGTTGGAGTTGGCCGCCTGGCACCTTGGCAGCGCGGATTACATCGCCGACACCCTCCGGCTCCAGGAACGGTTTGCCCGGGGGCAGGTCCTCGACTTCGGAGGGGGCATCGGCACCCATGCCCTGGCGGCGGCTGCGCTGCCTCAGGTTGATGCGGTCTGGTTTGTCGATCTCAATCCGGCCAACCGTGCCTTTGTCACGGCCCGGGCGGAGCGGTTCGGCCTTGGGCACAAACTCCGCTGCTTCCGGGATTTGTCCGATCCCGCCCTGCCTGCTCGGTTCGACACGATCGTCTGCCTGGATGTGCTTGAGCACCTCAGTGATCCTTCCGCTCAGCTCGAGGAGTTCGCCTCACGGATGAGCTCTGAGGCGATCGCCCTGCTCAATTGGTATTTCTTCAAGGGCTTCAACGGGGAATATCCCTTCCACTTCGATGAGCCCGAGCTGGTGGAGCGCTTTTTCCGCACGCTTCAGAGCCGCCTGCTCGAGGTGTTTCACCCGTACCTGATCACCACTCGCGCCTACCGCCTCGCCTGAGCGGTTCCCGCCCACAAAAAAGCCGGTGCTCCGCGAAGGGCACCGGCCAAGTCAAGGGTTTGAGACCTTGGCGGCTGGCGATCAGCCGATGGCCACGTTGATGCGCTTGCGGGTCCGCAGACCGCGCTTGATGGTGTCGAAGCTCACCACGCCATCCACCAGGGCAAACAGGGTGTCGTCGGCGCCACGGCCCACGTTGATGCCGGGGAGCACGGAGGTGCCGCGCTGACGGATCAGGATCGAGCCGGCGTTCACGGACTCGCCGCCGTAACGCTTCACGCCCAGGCGCTTGGAGTTGGAGTCGCGGCCGTTGCGGGTGGAGCCGGTGCCTTTCTTATGGGCCATGGTTCAACAGAAGACGAAGGAGGACTGGTTCGAAGGAAGGACTCAGGCCAGAGCTTTGCCGCCCACGCTGATGGACTTCACCATCACGCGGGTCAGCTCCTGACGGTGACCGTTCTTGCGGCGGGTCTTCTTCTTGGGGCGCATCTTGTAAACGATGACCTTGGCGCCGCGGCGATGGGCCATCACCTGGAGTTCAACGGTGGCGCCCTTCACATAGGGCTGACCGACGCTGGCGGCCTTGCCGTCGTTCACCAGCAGCACGTTCTCCAGGGTGAGGGTGCTGTCGACCTCCGCATGGATGCGGTTGAGGTCGTAGTAGCGGTTGGGCTGCACCCACACCTGGGTTCCCGACGTTTCAACGATGGCGTAGGGACCGACTTGAGACTCAGTACTCATGGCGTTACGGGCGTGGTCAGGCTGACGGGTTTAAAGCCGTCATTGGGGCCTGCCGCACGGCATTTGGAAGACAAACAAAGATCTTCCCAGTTCAAGGTCAATCCCGTCAACACTGTGGGCGTGCGTAGGGGCCCGATCGCGGCAGATGACCCAGCCGGCTCTCACGATTGCTTCTCTGCTCTCGGATCCGCGCCTGGTTAAAGCCGCAGGCAGTTGGCTCAAGGGCGAACGCTATCGCCTGGAGGACCTGGGCTCCTGCTCGGATCCGGTCGAGGAGCTGCTGCGTCGCCGCGATGCCTTTGATGTGGTCCTGTTGCAGCAGGGGGTCACCCAGCCCGAAGCCATCGAGGCGTTGCGCACCCAAGGGGTTCTGCTCCCGGCCGTTGTGGTCGGAGAGGTGAGCGGGCGGGTGGACTATCACGAAGCGGAGGTGCACCTGCCCCAGGACCAGCTCGAGCAGATCGTCTACAGCCTCGATGCGGCGGTGTCCCGTTTCCTGCGCTTGGGACTTTCGGTGGGGCGAGAGGGCTCTGAGTCGGGGGGCTCGGGCGCAACCCCGGTTCCCTGGCGCCTTCCTAACCGGCTCCAGGGTCGACTTGGTTATCTCGGGGTCTTCTACAAGCGGGATCCGTCCCTCTTCCTGCGCAATCTCCCGGCAGGGGACCGTGAGGAGCTGCTGCGCTCCCTCGAGCGCGGTTATCGCGATCTGTTGATCAGTTATTTCAAGGACCCGGCCGCGGCGAATCAGGCCATCGAGAGCTTTGTGCACAGTGCATTTTTCTGTGATTTGCCGGTGAACAAAGTTGTTGAAATCCACGTGGATCTGATGGATTCCTTTTGGAAGCAGCTTCGGCTCGAGGGGCACAAAAATGATTTTCTGCAGGACTACCGACTTGCCCTTTTAGATGTGCTTGCCCATCTTTGTGAGATGTATCGCCGGTCGATACCCCCCGACACACCCTTGGAGGTTCCGCTTCCAGAAGGCATTGCCAGTTAAGTCCCGATTCAGGAGGTGATCGCAATGAGCCCGCGCAAGACCTACATCCTCAAGCTCTACGTGGCGGGGAATACCCCCAATTCGATGCGCGCGCTGAAGACGTTGCGCAACATCCTCGATACGGAGTTTCAGGGGGTTTATGCCCTGAAGGTGATTGACGTCCTCAAAAACCCCCAGTTGGCTGAAGAGGACAAGATCCTGGCCACCCCAACCCTCGCCAAAATCCTGCCGCCTCCGGTGCGGCGGATCATCGGCGACCTCTCCGACCGAGAGCGTGTCCTCATTGGTCTTGACCTGCTCTATGAGGAGCTCTCTGACGAGTCTTTGGCTGAGTCCATGGTTGATGACGCATCCGGCGGAGATCTTGTTTGAAACTGCCAACATCCATGTCATAGCCGTCCATCACAACTAACTTGTCACCAGGACCACCCTCCCCATGCAGGACCCCAGCCCCCAATCCCATTCACTCTCATCGGTCCAGAAGCTCCCGACTGGGATTGAAGGGTTTGATGATATTTGCCAGGGCGGTCTGCCGATCGGTCGCTCAACCCTGATCAGCGGCACCTCCGGTACGGGGAAGACGGTCTTCTCCTTGAATTTTCTCTACAACGGCATTCGCCAATTCGACGAGCCTGGGATTTTTGTCACCTTCGAAGAGTCGCCGCTCGATATCTTGCGCAACGCGGCCAGCTTTGGCTGGAATCTGCAGGAGATGGTTGAGCAGG
>JAURGL010000038.1 GCA_030833825.1 Vulcanococcus sp. SFB_649D_100_25
CGCCGGGCAGCATGGTCGTCAGGCCGCGTCTTGCCTGCGCCGTGAGCGAAGCCGTCACCGCCGGCGGCGAATGACCGAACATCGCGCCGGTGTCGCCGAGACAGAAGTCGGCGTAGCGGTTGCCGTCCACGTCCCAGGCGTAGGCCCCCTTGACCCGATCGAACACGATCGGCTGCCCGCCCACTGAGCGGAAGGCGCGCACCGGAGAACTCACGCCGCCGGGCATCAGCTTCTGGGCGGCACTGAAGAGTTCCTGGGACCGGGTGGTGTTGTGCACAGGTGCCGTAACAGGAGCCGAGGTCAAAACGGAATCCACAGACTGGGAGGGGGCTTCGCTCCCAGGACGGGGGCACAAGCGTCGACCATCCTTACGCAATCGACGGCCCTGCGGTCCAGAGCGTTCCAGCTCGTTATGGTCATGCGGTGCACCCGGGGACGCTGTGAATCCAGACTGGGGCTTGGTTGAGCGCCGGTTGCGGGCTTTTTTGCCGCAGCGTTCCGTGGTGTCGAAGCGTCAGGAGTTGCTGGCCTACGACTGCGATGGCCTCACCCTGCACCGCCACCAGCCTCCCCTGGTGGTGCTGCCGGACACGGCTGAACAGGTGGCGCAGGTGGTGCGCCTGTGCAACGAGCTGGAGGTTCCGTTCATTGCCCGCGGCAGTGGCACAGGCCTCTCCGGTGGGGCCCTGGCGGAGCAGCCTGCCCTGGTGATCGCCACCAGCCGGATGCGCCGCGTCCTGGAGGTGGATCTAGAGAACGAGCGGATCACCGTGGAGCCGGGGGTGATCAACAGCTGGGTGACCCGGGCCGTGGCGGGAGATGGCTTCTATTACGCCCCCGACCCCTCCAGCCAGGTGGCCTGCAGCATCGGCGGGAACGTGGCCGAGAACTCCGGCGGTGTCCACTGCCTGAAGTACGGCGTCACCAGCAACCACGTCCTGGCAATGCAGGTGGTGTTGCCCGATGGGTCGATCACCACCCTGGGGGGCAACCTGCCGGAGCTGGATGCCCTAGACCTGCGGGGGGTGTTTATCGGCAGTGAAGGCACCCTGGGTATCGCGACCGCGATCACCCTGCGCTTGCTGCGGGCACCGGCCAGCGTGGCTGTGCTCCTGGCGGACTTTGCCTCCATGGAGGCGGCCGGGGAAGCGGTGCGCCTGATCACAGGCGCCGGCGTGCTCCCCGCAGGCATGGAAATGATGGACAACCGCTGCATCTGCGCGGTGAACGACTTCTTCGGGGTCGATGAATACCCGCGCGAAGCGGCGGCGGTGTTGCTGGTGGAGCTCGATGGTCATCCCCTCGAGGTGAAGGAATCGGTGCAGTTGGCCCGTGAGCTCTGCCTGCAGGCCGGGGCTGGCGGGGTGCGGGAGGCCTGGACGCCTGAGGAGCGGGAGCGCCTTTGGAAGGGCCGCAAGAGCGCGATTTCAGCGTTGGGTCGCCAATTCCCCAGTTACTACCTCCAGGACGGTGTCGTGCCCCGCACCGCTCTCCCGAAGGTCTTGGCGGCCATTGAACGCCTCAGCGAGGAGCACGGCCTGGCGGTGGCGAATGTGTTCCACGCCGGTGATGGGAACCTCCACCCCCTGATCCTCTACCGCTCGGAGGAGCCCGGCGTGCAGGAGCGGGTCACAGCCCTTGGTGCCGCGATCCTCAAGCTCTGCCTGGAGGTGGGCGGCAGCATCAGCGGTGAGCACGGGGTTGGCAGCGACAAACGTTGCTACATGGACTGGATGTTCAGTCCTGACGATCTGGAGACCATGCAGCGGGTCCGGCATGCTTTTGACCCCGATGGTCTGGCCAATCCCGGCAAGATTTTCCCGACGCCCAAAACCTGTTCTGAATCAGCCCGGCGCCTGGTAACCCTTAAGGCCGAGGGCCGTCAGCTCCCCCCCGAAGCCACGGTCTTTTAGGGAAAACGCTCTTTAGGGCCAGCTGTCCTCGTCAGCGTCGCTGTCGTCCTCCGCTGACCAGGCCAGGTTCACCAGGACTGGGGCGTGGTCACTCGGTTGGGTGTTGCCGCGGGTCTGTTTGTGGATCACGCAGCCGGTGGCGCATTGCAGCAGGTCCTCCGACAGATAGATGTGGTCAATCCGCCAGCCCTTGTCGCGGTCCCAGGCGCCACTGCGGTAGTCCCACCAGCTCCAGTGGCCGCTGTCCGGTTCAAACACGCGGAACACATCGCTGAGGCGCTCCCCCAGGGCCGCTCGCAGGGCGGATCGCTCGGGATCGCTGGCCATGATGGTGCCCGTGAGCCGCTCCGGGTCGGGTAGATCCCTGTCCTCCAGGCCGATGTTGAAGTCGCCCACCATGCAGAGCGGATCCCCCTGCTCCTCCTGAACCGCCAGGTATCGCTGCAGGCAGGCGAGCCAGGCGAGTTTGTAGGGGTATTTCTCGCTGCTGAGGGAGCTCCCATTGGGCACATAGAGGTTGAGCACCCGGATCCCATCCACAAGGGCGCTGATCACCCGCTTCTGCTCGCTCAGCTCCGAAGCCTCAGGGTCCTGGGGCAGCAGGGCCTCAAACCCGACCTGCACGTCCTCCAGGGGGAGCCGACTGATCAGGGCAACGCCGTTGTAGGCCTTCTGTCCACTGATGGCGCAGTGGTAACCGATCTGCTCAAAGGCCTGATGCGGAAAGAGGTCGTCGGAGACCTTCGTTTCCTGCAGGCAGAGGACATCCGGTTGCTCCTGCTGCAGCCAGCTCAGCACCTGATCGAGGCGCGTACGCACGGAATTCACGTTCCAGCTGGCGATGCGCATGGTGGACCGATGGCTCTTGGGGGCTGCTCCTAGCATTCCCGCAAGCCTTCCGTGCGTTCACGCCATGTCCCGTCGAATCGCCTCGGTTGCCGCTGCAGCTCTGTTGGGTTCCGCTCTGGGGGCTCTGCCGGCGGCAAGGGCGGATTACAACAGTGGGCTCTCCACCCAGGAGCAGCGCCTGTACGACTACGGCCCCTCCGGCAGCAATGGCACCGGGACGGGCAAGGGCGGATCGATTTTCGACAGTGCGAATCCGATCGATCTGATGAACAAGCTGAAACGCAGCACCGCCATGGATGACGCCACCGATCCAGGTGACGCCATCGACGCGGCCCTTAAGGCGTTGGAGACGCCGGCTCCGGTGTCGTCGCAGCCTTTGGTGACGGCCCCTTAGGGGTCTCCAGGCTGGCCAGTCCCCAGTTGGCGGCCACCCGATCCAGCCTTGGGTCCCTGTTTTCCGGCTGCCGAGAGCGCGCCTGCGCCATCGTGTCCTGGGCTCCCTTGGTGTCCCCCGCCTCCTGCTTGAGCAGGGCTAGAGCCAGCAGGGGGCGAGGATCCCTGGGGAAATCGGCGGCCAATTTGCTGTAGGTGGCAGCGGCTTGCTGCTGCTGACCCTGTTGCTGTTGCAGATCGGCCAGCACAAGGCCAATGGGCAGAAGCTGGGGCTTGGGAGTGGGCTTGGAGTTCTTCTCCATTAGGGCCTTGAGTTGCGCCTGGGCCTCGGATCCGCGGCCCTGCTCGAGTTGCAGGACCGTCAGCAGTTGCAGGGCTTCGATGCGGTCGGGCTGAAGATTGAGGATCTGACGGAGCTCCCGCTCCGCCCCGGACCGGTTGTTGTTGTTGCGGCGCAGCTCAGCGAGGAGCAAGCGGATCTGCCAGCGCTCGGGTTGTTGATCAGCCAATTGCTCCAGCAGCAGGGTGGCTTCGGCCTGGTTGCCCGAGGCCAGCAGCAGTTGCAACAGTTGTTTCTGGTCGCTGCTGCTGGCTGTGCCAGCGGCGAGGCGCCCCTGCAGCACCTGGATTTGTCGTTCAGCGGAGGCCTGGGTGCCGCTGATGCCGGGGGCACTGCGCTGCCCCAGCCACCAGCCGGTGGCCAGGGAGCCCGACACCAGGCAGACCGCTCCGATCGACAGCAGCACACCGGTGCGGGCCATGGTGGATGTCAGGAATGCGCCTCAGTCTGGGCCCTTTTCCCAGGCTGGGTACATTGGCCCGCGGGCCATGGTTCACACGAGCGCCCAGAGGGTTTCAGCCACGATGCGTCAACACCCCATTTCCCCGGTCACAGAGCCGATGCAGTACCGGGCCATTGGCGTGGTGCGGGGGACCTACGTGCCGGCGGATCCTGAGCAGCTGACCCGGGGGGTGATCCAGACCGAGGACGGCAGCGAGATCGATGCGGTGGTGCTCGGGCGGGTCCTGACCTTGATGCGTCGCCATCTCGATCTGAGCAAGTCCCACCTGTGGGTGGCCTATCCCCGCTTCCGCGATCCCGATCAGCTCCATCTGCAACTGGTGGGCGTCTGGGAACCGAGCACCCTCGCGCCGGAAGACGGCTCCAGCAGCGATGACCTGCCTGAGGGGGACGGGTACTTCTCGGTTCGTGGTGAGTTGATCTACACCCGCCCCGACGATGGTGATCTGGTGGTGAAGATCCGCCAGCAGCCCCGCCCCGATGGCAGCCGTCCCACCCCCTTCAAGCTGCAGCTCAAAGGGCAGGTGGATCCCGCCCACCTGCGGCATTTCGTCTCCCTTGATTTGCGACGCCAGGGTCAGGCGCTCCAGGTCGAGCAGCATGAAGTGATTGGTCCAGTGCCCCAGCGGGCCGGCAAGGGCCGCGGGCCCCGCGGGCGGCGCTGAGGATGGCTTCACCGGAGCGGCCTGCAAGCTCCGATCAGGGCTCCACTGCTGCCCTTGGTGCCGGCCTGGCGGTGGCTGGGGTCAGTGCGATTGCCGTGGTGGGGCCTCTGCTGGGGATCTCCCCCTGGTTGATCGCCGGTGCCGCCGGGGGAGGCCTCGCGGCCCTGACCCTGGATGCATCCCAGTTCGGTGGTCTCGGTGGTCATCTGCTGGCGGAGGCCCTTCCCTTCGGTCTGGGCCGGGCGCGTTTGAGGCGAATCGCCATCCATGAGGCCGGGCATCTGTTGTTGGCTCAGGACAACGCCTTGCCGGTGAAGCGGACCCTGGTGGGCAGTCGGGCCTGTTTGCGCCATGGTTTGCGGGTGAATGGCAGCACCGAGTTGGAGCCTCCCCCCCGGGTGAAGATGCCTCTGGAGGATCTGCGCCGCTGGAGCCGGGTGCTCCAGGCCGGGATGGCGGCCGAATGCCTGATCTACGGAGGGTCCCGCGGGGGAGCCGATGACCGTGCCCTGCTGGGGCGTCTCTGGGGCCTCTCGGGCCATGACGTCACCACCGCTCAGAACGAGCAGCGCCGTGCCCGGCGGGAAGTGGATCAGTGGCTGACGCGTCATCGCGCTGAGCTGGAGGCCAGCGCAGAACAGCTGTTGCAGGAGGCCTGATGCAGGCGGGCTCACCCCTTGCGGTGATCGATTGCCCCACCGGTCTGGCGGGGAACATGCTCCTTGCGGCCCTGTTCGACTGCGGCCTACCCCAGTCCGTTGTGCAGGAACCCCTGGCTGCCCTGGGCCTGGAGGGGGCCTACCGCATCCAGCTGGAGGAACGGCGCAGTGGCGGGTTGCGGGGCCTGCACCTGGCGGTGGACTGCCTCGAGAGGCAACCAAACCATCGCCATTGGGGGGAGTTGCGTGAGCAGATCCGCTCGGCTCCCTTGGCGCCTCGATTGAAGGAGCGGGTGCTCCAGGTGTTCGGCCTCCTGGCGGAGGCGGAGGCGGCCGTGCACGGGCATCCACCGGAGCAGGTGCACTTCCATGAGGTGGGTGCGATCGATGCCCTCGTGGATGTGGTGGGGGTCTGCGCCGGCCTGCAGCATTTCGGGGTGGAACAGCTGGTCTGCGCTCCTCCGCCGGCGGGGCATGGGCAGGTGGGGACCGCCCATGGCCTGTTGCCCCTTCCCGCTCCCGCGGTGCTGGAGCTGGCCCGCTGCCATCGGGTCCCACTGGCCAGCAGCGAGGGCTTCCCGCCGGGGGAACTCACCACCCCCACAGGATTGGCTCTGATGGCGGCCTGGGCGGACCGCTTCGCCCCTGCGCCGGCCTTGAGCCCGCGGCTGGTGGGGGTGGGCCTGGGCACCAGGGAGCTGGATCGCCCCAATTTGCTGCGCCTGATCCTGGCTGAATCCAGCGGCGCCAGCGGGCCGGAGCGTCTGGAGGTGGTGCTGCAGCAGCAGGCCCAGATCGATGACGCCACGGCGGAGGATCTGGCGGTTCTGCAGGACCAGCTGCGGCAGGCGGGAGCCCTGGAGGTGTTCAGTCAGCCGGTCGTGATGAAGAAAGGACGTCTGGCCACGCAAATCACTGTGCTGGCCTGGCCGGATCAGGCGGCCCCCCTGCGCGAGATCTGGTGGCGTCACGGCAGCAGCCTCGGGGTGCGCGAGCAGATCCTGCAGCGCTGGGCCCTGCCCCGGCAGCTGCACGCACACCAGACCCCGTGGGGACCGGTGCAGATCAAGAGCTCCACCCGCCCCGATGGTTCGCTGTTGCGCAAGCCTGAGCTGGAGGACCTGCGGGCCATCGCCGATCGCCTGCAGATGCCCTTACCGGAGCTGCGCCGGCGGATGCTCAGCTGGTTAGAGCAGGAGGAGCAGCCGTGAAGCGCGTCGGCAGTGTGCGGCTGTGGGTGACCCTGGCCAGTGCGGGCTTTCTGCTGGCGTCTCTGCTGAGCAATGCCGGTCAGATCGCCCAGCTCTCCCTCGATCTGCAGGGTTGGCTGTGGTTGCTGCTGGGCCTTGGGGTCAGCCTCCTCAGCCTGATGGCCAACGGCCTGGCCTGGGCTGTGGTGCTTCGCTGGCTTGGGCGCCGGCCCCAGTGGTGGGCGGTGATGCTGCTGTTCCTCAGCTCGAACCTGCGGAAATATTTGCCGGGGGGTATCTGGCATCTGCACGCCCGCCTGCGGGCCTTGCAACGCCAGAGCGATCCGCTCTCGACCCCCCAGGCGCTCCTGGCGGTTCTGCTGGATCCGGTGCTGATGGCCGCCGCTGCCCTGGGCTTGGTGGCCTTCGACGGGGGCTGGTCTCTCCTGGCCCTGCTGCCTTTGGGGCTGCTGCTGCCCCGTTTCCTGAATCCATTGATGGAGCGTCTGGAGCGCAGGCGGGCTCAGGAGCTGCTGCAGCAAGGGGCGGCGCCAGCCCCTGTGAGCCCTCAGCTGGCGAGCTATCCCTGGCAGCCCCTGCTGGCGGAATTGGGCTTTGTCCTGCTCCGCTTTGCCGGCTTCGCTTGCTGCGTGCAGGCCTTTGAGCTTTCGTTCAACCTCGGCTGGGGATCCTGGTTGGCTGGCTTTGCCCTGGCCTGGACAGCCGGTTTGGTGGTTCCGGCCGCGCCTGGCGGTCTGGGGGTGTTCGAGACGGTGCTGGTGTTGCGACTGGCGGGAACGGTTCCTGAGGCACCATTGCTGGCCCTGGCCCTGAGCTATCGCTTGGTGGTCTCGTTGGCGGATCTGGTGGCGGCCGCCTCGGCCCGTGCGGACCTGGCGAGACTTCGCAACAGCCGTTATTGTTGAGAACAGTTGAGGGGGCGTGGTGCCTGCCACTCCAACAGCGCAACTGCAGGGCGAGTCGCTCCGGACCTCCCTTCATGGGCGCGGGCAGCGCCTGACCCCCCAGCGCCAGCGGGTCCTCGCCCTGTTTGAGCGCCTCGGAGAGGGCAGCCACCTCAGCGCCGAGGAGGTGCACCAGCGGTTGCTCAAGGCCGAGGAGCGGGTGTCACTGGCGACGGTGTATCGAACCCTGCGTCTGCTCAGCTCCATGGAGCTGCTTTGTGAACTGGAGCTGCCCGAGGGGGGCAGGCGCTTTGAGTTAGCTAGCGACGAAGCCCACCGGGACCATCACCATCTGGTCTGTGTCCGCTGCGGGCACACGGAGGAATTCGAGAGCCTGCCGGTGCTGGAGGCGGGCGAACAGGCCGCCCTGCATCACGGCTTCCGGTTGCTCAATTGCGTGTTGAACGTCCGCGCGCTCTGCCCGCAGTGCGCTGAAAAAGAGCAGCTCAGCCTGCCTCAGTAGCGGCGCACCCGCACTGGAACCAGCGCCGGTTCCATCAGGCCGCCGCCACCGTTGTCGTCGTCAGAGTTGCTGGCGAGCCAAAAAATCAGGGCCACCATGCCGAGAACCGCTGAGAGTGCAATCAGCTCAGACATCGGACCTTGGCGGTTCGGCCCAACTTAGCGGCGATTGCAAGCGCTGCTGTCTCCCTTGATGCAGCTTCAGAGGGGAGCGATCGCCAGCAGACCACCAGCGCAGGCCAGAAGGGCAGCCGCGCTGAGAGCCTTGCGTCGATCGAGGCGCTGGGCGATCCAGGCGCTGGAGCCCACCACGGCGGCGGAGCCAAGGAGGGCCCCCACCCACCAGCTGCCGGTGCCGCTGGATTCCAGGCCGTGGAGCATGGCGTGGAGCCCCACTGCTGCCGCAGTGATCAGGGAAACGGCCGACATCCCTTTGCCGCCGCGCAGGCCGATGAACAGGGCTGCCCCGAGAGCTGCAACCCCAAGCGCCGCCAGCAGTTCGGCGCCGGGCAGGGATCCACCGAAACCGCCGACCAGTCCGCCCACCAGGGCGCCGGCGAGGGCAGAGACCAGCACGCTCCGGCCCAGTTGCGCCACGCCCAATCCGACGCCGACCAGCAGCAAGAGGTGATCCAGGCCCATCAGGGGGTGAAGGGCTCCGCCCAGCACGGCGTGATCGGCACCCCCGTGGGCCTGCGCCGGCAGCAGGGACAGCAGGCTGAGGGCCAGGCCCGCTGCGGAGCTCGCCAGCAGGGATCGGGTCAGGTTGGAAGACATGGGCAGATCCGGTCCACGCCGGGGCTGATGGGGGATGAACAGGTGCGGCGAGCGTTCTGACTGAGGGGCATGGCCTTGCGGCCAACCCCATCACAGCTGCGGGACAGTGCCGGACTGGGCAATGGCAATCACCGCACCGGACTTTCCTCGTTGCCTTCCCGGGCTGACTCCGGGAAACCGCTCCTCGAATTATGGCTTCAGGAGAAGCCCTTGCCGGAATCCTTGGCGACGCAGGCCTGAAGCTGCTTGCGGATTTTGGCGTGATCGAGGTTCTTGCCGATCACCACCAACTGGTTCTTGCGCTCAGACGGGCGGCTCCACTCGCTGTCGTCAATCGAAAAACGCTTGCCCGCCAGGTGGAACACATGGCGTTTGCTGCTCTCGTTGAACCAGAGGATCCCCTTGGCGCGGAACACCCCTGCCGGCAGCTGGTTGTCGAGGAAGTTCTGAAATTTCCTCAGGGAGAAGGGACCGTCGCTGCTGAAGGAGAGCGAGGTGAAGCCTTCGATCGCCAGATGATCGGCATGCTCGTGCCCATGGTCATGGCTGTGGTCGTGGCTGTGGTCGTGCTCGCAGTGACCGTGGTCGTGATCGCAGTTGCTGTGATCGTGGTGATGCTCGTGCCCGTGGTCATGCGAGTGGTCGTGCTCATGGACGCAGTGGCCATGGTCGTGGTCGCAGTCGTCGTGGTTCTGCTCAGCGGCCACCTTGTCGCTTTCGAACAGGCCCACGCTCAACAGCAGGGGCAGGCTCACATCACCTTTGATCGAGCGCAGGATGCGGGCATCGGTTTTGATCTCCCGCAGCTTGGCTTCTACCTCGCTGAGACGGGTTTCATCCACCAGATCGCATTTGTTGAGGAGAAGGATGTCTCCGTAGACGACCTGGGCCCGGGCGACCTCGCCATCGAGGATCTCGTCGCTGAAGTTCTCCGCATCGATCAAGGTGATGATCGAGTCGAGGCGTGTGTCCTCGCGCAGATCGCTACCGAGGAAGGTCATGGCCACTGGTAGGGGATCGGCCAGACCCGTGGTTTCCACCACCAGGTAGTCGACGGGATCTGGGCGATCGAGGATCCGGTAGACCGCATCGAGCAGCTCGCCGTTGATCGAGCAGCAGATGCAGCCATTGCTCATCTGAATGATCTGCTCATCGGTTTCTGAGACCAGGATGTCGTTGTCGATGCCGATCTCCCCGAACTCATTCACCAACACAGCGGTCTTGATCCCTTGCTGGTTGCTGAGGATGTGATTGAGCAAGGTGGTTTTGCCGGCCCCGAGGAAGCCGGTGAGGATTGTCACCGGCAGTCCCGAGGGGGCTTGCTCCATCCCGTTGGCGCTCATGGGGAATCGCTCGCGGCGCTAGCGGTTGCGCCCGGTCTCTTGCTTCAGTTTGGAGCTTGGCTGCCCCGGCCCGTGTTGGATCAGAACCGGAAGGTGGTTTTGATCAGGGCCCCAAGCTGATTGAAGCTCTGGCCGCTCGGGGTGTTTGCCCCTTGGGGGCGACTGAGATAGAAGACGGCCGGGGTGACGGCGAGGTTGTCACTCACCTGGAAGGAATACCAACCCTCCCAGACGTAGTTCTCATCCCGGGGGGTGCCGCCGCCATAAAGGCTGGTAGCGAAGCTGGCTTGTCCCACGGCCATTCCCGCGGTGTTCCCCTTCTCAATGGCGTCCTGCCATTGCAGGGCCAAGCTCCAGGAGCGACTGTTCTCGACCAGGCCAGCGTTGGCTACCCCCCGGGTGTATGTGGTCTTGTTGGCGCCCAAACCGGCGCTGATCGATGGAATCCAGCCCGACTGATCGGGGCTCCAGTAACCACTGAGACCAAAGGCAGCTGTGGTGCCAGGGTTGAAGATCAGGCTGTCAAACATGAAATTGGTGGTGTAGCCCACCCAGCCGTTCTCGTTCTGAATCTGCGAGTAGATCCCAGCGATCCCCCAGTTGGCTTTGTTGTAACCCAGTTGCACGGTGCCCGTGCTTCCTGCTCCCGCCGTGGCAATTCCCCCCCAGCTCGGGTTGCCGTCACCCCCGTAGGCGGCCACGTAATTCGTACTGATCGAGAAGCCCTTCCTCTGCCACCAGATCCCAGCACCCGCGCCGAGGTTTTTGTTGTAGGCCGTCGGAGCACCGTTCAAGGTGGTGACATCGAGGACGCTCTGGCTGGGATACACGCCGGGCCAGAGGGCCAGCATGTCCTCCTGTCCAATGCGTCCGCCAAGGGAAATCGTGAACTCCCCCATGGGGAATTGATAAAACAGCCTGTCAATCTCCAGCTCATTCGGTCCGGGTCCTGACTGGAAGGCGATTTCCAGTTGAGAGAGATTGGTGGGGGCAACGAAAGGACCGCCGAAACTGTTGTTGGCGAACACAAAATTGCCACTCCGCAACTTGGTGTGTAGGAGATCCTTGCCGGTAAAGCTGGTGTCGAGGGCAAGCTCGAGTTCGTGGTTGAAAGTGGCAGCTCCGAAGCAGCCTTGTGCCTGCTCGACCCCGAACTGGTTCGGTGGCCGCTCAATGGTTGGGCAGGCCATGGTTTGGCTCTGGGCATTGCCGAGGAACCTGTTGCCTCCCATCACAAACACCGCAAGCCCGGAGAGTTTGGTGGTGGTGGAGAACTGCAGGGCCTCCAGGGAGGTGGTGCTGGCGTCTAAGGCATCGACGCGGCCCCGGACCACGGCAAGCTCATGTTCGAATTCCTTGAGCAGGCGCTGGAGTCGATCGGTGACCTCCGTGATCCGCTCCAAACAGGCATTCAGCAGTGCCGCCGCTTCGTAGCGGTTGATGGCCCGCTTCCCTTCGAACAGGCCATGGGGATAACCCGCCGCACAGCCATAGCGCTCGATCAGGGTGCTGAGCGCCTGATAGGCCCAATCACTGGGTTGAACGTCGGAGAACTGGTTGATCGTGCTCAGTTGCTGGGCCGCCCCCGTTTTGGCAGCTCCCCACTGGGGCAGGTTGGGCTCAAGGGCCAGGGCAGGGTTATGGCACAGGCCCACCACAGGGGCCAGGACCCTCAGGGCTTGGCGGGCCCGCATTACAGGCGGCTCCCCAGCGCCTTGAGGGCAGCGGGCGTCATCAGGGCGCGCTTCGGTGGCAGGACCGATGGGAATGCCTCCAGCATCGTGCTGATCACCTGGCCCATGGCGAGCAGGCCGCTTTGATCGCTGCCGGGGAGCTTCCGCGAGTGTTGAAGGATCTGCTGGGCCTGCATCAGGAACCCGCGTGCGTCCTGGTACTCGATCACTTCCACGATCTGTCCCTGGGCTACCGCCCCCTCGTACTCCGAGACGGCTGATTGGACGAGGCCATGCACCACCTCAGGCACGGGATTGCCGCTGCCCTCACCACCCTGCAGGGCCTGTTCGATGCTGCGGATGTGGGCTTGCGCTTGATCCAGTTTCACGGCGGTGCTGCTGGCGCCCGGATCAAGACGCACCTGTTGCCGCAACGCTTCCAACGTGTTCAGGAAGGGGGGGATGCCCCGCGCTTTGAGGGCTGGTTCGATCGCCCCGTAGAGCTCATCGACCGGGTGCCCTACGTGGGGTTCGGCCCCCTGGAACTCCTTCATGGAGAGCAGTTCCTTCGCCACCAGCAGGTGACCCTGCATCTGGGCCAGCACCACCAGGAGCTCAGCCGTGCTGTTGACCGCAGCTTGGTGATGAGCCTCACCACCTTCACCGCCTTCGCCCCCCTCGCCGCCTCCGGCCAGCCAGGCCCCGTGGTGATCCGGCGCATGCTGGCCGTTGACCATGCCTGTGCTCCCCAGGGCCGTGCTCCCCAGGGCTGAGCCGACCAAGGCGGCTGAGGCGCCAAGGCTCAGAAAGATCTCAA
>JAURGL010000039.1 GCA_030833825.1 Vulcanococcus sp. SFB_649D_100_25
GCGCCGATGTCCACCGTGCAGACGCTCAGCTTGTCGGCGTTGGGGTGCTGCTCGCGGTTCTGGACATGCCCCACCACCACACCGGCAGCACGGGCGGCCAGATCCTCGATCTCCTCCACCTCAAACCCTGCCACCGACAGACGTTCGGCCAGCTCCTCGGCGGGCAGATCACAGGCCACCAGCTCCCGGAGCCATTGGAGCGAGACCTGCATCAGACCGTCTAAACAGATCGATTGACTTTAAAGAGTGGGCCTGGGGAAGGCGGTGAGGCGACAAGGTATGGTTGACCCTTGTCCACACGCATCGCTCAAGCGGCGCAACGTCCTTTATGGCTAAGAACAAGGGCGTCCGGATCGTGATCACTCTCGAGTGCACCGAATGCCGGTCCAACCCCGCGAAGCGGTCTCCTGGTGTGTCCCGTTACACCACCCAGAAGAACCGCCGCAACACGACTGAACGGATCGAACTCAAGAAGTTCTGCCCCCACTGCAACAAGTCGACGGTCCACAAAGAGATCAAGTGATCTCCCCGGCGTGATCTCCGCTGTCTGCACTTCTCCTCCGTTCAGCAATGCCTAGTTCCTTTTTCAAGAAGCGTCTCTCGCCGATCAAGCCCGGCGAACCGATCGACTACAAGGATGTCGATCTGCTCAAGAAGTTCATCACCGAGCGCGGCAAGATTCTTCCCCGCCGTCTGACTGGACTCACCGCCAAGCAGCAGCGTGATCTCACCAATGCTGTGAAGCGCGCCCGCATCATGGCTCTGCTGCCCTTCGTGAATCCCGAGGGCTGACCCTGAGTTCGGTGGTCTTTCACAGCGGCGATCTCGTCGGAGTGCACGACCACCGCGCCCCACTACTGGCTGTTGTTGAAGCGATTCAGGGGAGCAAGGTCCGCCTGCGGGTTGGCTTTGAGGCCAAGTCCCAGGTCCTCCCCCAGCGTCAACTTCAGCTCATCTGCCCCTTGCCGAGTGGTCATGAACCACCTTCACGGCTAGGGGTTTTTCCATGGAAGCTCGATCCCGCTGCCCTCGCTGCCGCGACCCCCTCACGCAGTGCCTGGGGAGCAGGTTGGCTGTTGCTGTGCGAGTCCGATCAAGCGCTTGAGCTCAGTGAGTTCTGTGATTTGGTCTGCGGCTCGCAGGAGCCAAGCGCGATGGCAGCCTGCTGGCTGGCGCTATCGGGACCTCAGCAGTGGTTCCGCTTTAAGCAGGGAGAGATCCAGGCCCGCTCCCTTGAAGAACTCAAACCTCTTCGCCGGGAGCGTCGACTGAAGGCCCTGGCCCTCGAGCAAGAGCAGGCTTGGAGCAAGCTCCTGCGCAGGCGGCAACCACTCCAGGAGGCTGATCTGAGTGAACCCATCGCCCAGAGACTCCAGCTGCTCAAGCGTGTCGCCTCTGCTGAGCTGGAGCTGACTGATCTCGATGAGCCCCTGCGGCACAGCCTGAGCCAACTCCACATCGGTTCGGAGCGTGGCCAGATCCGCCATTTGCTGGTGGATCTGGGTCAGTGGGATCCTCACCAGCTGGTGACCATGGCAGGTACCACCTGGAGCCTGGGCTTCAGTCCTGCCCAGATGGAGCAGGCCGTCCACCTGGATGCTGTTGCTGCAGAACCGCAAGCGGGCGACGGCGACCGCATCGACCTGAGCCAACAGCGCTGCGTCACCATCGATGACGACGACACCCGGGATATTGATGACGCTCTGAGCTACGAGCGCCTGGCAGATGGGCGCGAGCGGATCTGGATTCATGTGGCCGATCCCGGCCGCCTGATTGCCCCTGGCTCTGACCTCGACATGGAGGCGCGGCGACGCGGCAGCAGCCTCTACCTGGCCCAGGGCAACCTGCCGATGTTCCCGGACTTGCTCTCCACGGGCGTCTTCAGCCTTCGCTCTGGCCATCGCTCGGCCGCCTGGAGCACCTGGGTCGAACTGGACGATGACGGTGAGATCAAGGCCTATGGCATTCAGCGGAGCTGGGTGAAACCGATCTACCGGCTCAGCTACGGGGACGCCGATGAGCTGATTGAGCTCGCCCCACCCCAGGATCGGGACCTCGCCGATCTCGATCAGCTGTTGCTGCGCCGCCGTCGCTGGCGTACCAGGAATGGGGCCTTGCAGATGGATCTGGCGGAGGGTCGAATCCGCAGCCAGGGCGGGGAGCCCAGGCTTGAGATCACCGAGCCAAGCCCGTCTCGCCAGCTGGTTGCAGAGGCGATGATCCTTGCCGGTGCGGTCGCAGCTCGTTTCGGGCAGGACCACGGGCTGCCCCTTCCGTACCGCAGTCAGTTGCCTGCGGACCTGCCGCCGCCGGCGCAATTGGAGGCACTGCCTGATGGCGCCGTCCGGTTTGCGGCGATCAAGCGCTGCCTCAGCCGCGGTCTGATGGGTACGTCACCGGCGGCCCATTTCAGCCTCGGGCTCCCTGCCTACGTTCAGGCCACCTCCCCGATTCGCCGCTATGGCGACCTGATGGTCCAGCGGCAGATCGCCGCCCACCTGGCAGGCCAGACGCCACTGTCAGAGGCTGATCTTCAGGAGCTGCTGGACAGCTTTGACGGGGCGGTGAGAGAGGGCATTGGCATCGCCCGGGAGGATCAGCGGCACTGGCAGCAGGTCTGGTTTGAAGTCCATAAAGGTGGGCAGTGGCGTGCCCAATTCCTGCGTTGGCTGAGACCCCAGGACCGCCTCGGGCTCGTGCGCATTGATGAATTGGCCATGGACTTGGCAGCGGAGTGTCCCGGCCACAGCGAACCCGGTGATGAGCTGCTGCTTCGGGTGCAGCAGGTGGATTCCCTCAGGGATCAGCTGCGTTTGGCCGCAGCCGCCAGTTGAGGCCTAGGCCACCCAGGTAGTGGCTCTGAACCACGGTCCCCAGGGATTGAGATGTCCCCGCAGGCGCGCTGGTGTGGCGCGATCGATCGACGCGAGCTGCTGATCCACCTGAGGCTCCAGGGTGATCAGGGGCCAGTGCTGGCGGCCCTTCAGCGGTGTGCTGAGGCTGATCTGGAATTCCCCTTCTCCGCGCACTTCAACCACTCCCTCGAGTTCCAGCTCAGTGGGTTCAGCGGGGGGGGTGATCTCGAGCGGTTCCGCCTGCCCGCGCCAGGACCCATCGCTGCCGACCAGGGACGGATCCAAGAGGGCCTGATGCTGCCGCTGACGCCAGTGCGGGTGATGCCAGGGGGTGTCCCAGAGCGGCACCACTGCAACAGGAGCGCGGCGGTCATCGATCAAGTGCTGTTGCAGCTGCCGGACGGGGAGCCCAGCCGGCGGATGGTCGAACTGCACCGACAGGGCTGCCGCTGCCCCGGCCGCCTGCCCGAGGGTCAGGATCAGGGGCTGCAGCCGTGTAGCGCCATTGGCCATGTGGCTCGTGCTGAAGGCCTTGTCGGCTGCCAGCAGGTTCTCGATCTCCGAGCACACGAGCGCCCCGTAGGGGATGCAGAAGGGAGTCCCTGTCCAGCGCCCACCCCAGCGACAGCTTTTGGCCGCCAGAGGCCAGTCAGGGCCTGGATAGTGGTGATCGTTGGCGTAGTTCCCAACGGCGATCGACTGCAGGTCGCCGTCGGCGTTGAGCGGCAGTGCAGCAATGGAGCGGCCCTTGCTCTGAGGGAGTAACTCCTGCTCAATCACGGTGTGGAGGCCCACCATCCGACGCCCCTCGCGCCAGTAGGGCATCGCCGCCAGCCAGGGGGCAGGACTGCCGGCGTCTTCGGGGAAGGCGGCCCCCAATCCCAGCCAACCTCCGGTTGCTGCGGTCAGCCCCTCAGCAAAGCGCAGGCTGTGGGCCTGCATTTCGGCGTAAAGCTCCTGCTCCGCCGCTTGATCAGAACGGAAGGCCCGGTCCAGCCCCCAGTCCCAATCGTTTCCGTGCAAGGGCCAATTGAGCATCACCAGCCCTCCCGGTAGGCGGCCGTAGCTGATGGTCCGCTCCAGACCGAAAGCCTCACAGGCTTGCTCAAACGGCGCGGGCAGCAGGGGGCGCCCCTGCGGATCGACCCCACTGGTCGCGTCGGCTGGGAGGTGCTCGCTCCGCAGCTGCCCCATCACCACCCAGGTGGGGGACTGGACGGGGTGATCCCGAAAAAAGGCCTCCCGCTCCAGCCGCTCCTGTGAGGGGGCGCTGGGCTCGCCCCAACGCTCCTGGGGTTCCCACCCCAAGCGAAAGGGCGCTCCGGCAAGGGGCAGCAGATCGCCGCGGTCGCTCCCATCGACCACCACGCGGCAAGCCACACGCCGCTGTTCACCGCCCAGCGCTACACGCAGAGCTGAGATGACGGCCCCCTGGCGTTCCACCTCCAGCAGCTGGCAACAGGGCCACCACTGCAACTTCGGCTCTGCCTTCAACCAGCCCTGGAGGATCGATTCCGCCGTTTCGGGGCGATAACCAAAACAACTGACCCAGTTCTGATCGAGCCCGAGCGGTTCGGCCTGCTCCAGGGCCCGCAGAAATGCCCCCCAAAGACCGGTTTGCCATGGGCTGAGTTCGTTCCCATCGGGACAACAGACCCCAGCTGCACTCACCATCCCCCCAAGCCAGCTGCCGGGTGTGAGCAGCAGGGTCTGTGCGCCACTGCGGGCCGCCTGCAGTGCGGCGGCGACGCCGCCGGTTCCACCACCCCAA
Source organism: Vulcanococcus sp. SFB_649D_100_25 (assembly GCA_030833825.1). GTDB lineage: Bacteria > Cyanobacteriota > Cyanobacteriia > PCC-6307 > Cyanobiaceae > Vulcanococcus. Next base: position 4,627 of record JAURGL010000039.1, read on the forward strand.
ACCACCACCGCGGCGGTCTCTTCACAGGTGGGCATCGTCGGCCAGAGCTGGATCGGCCCCCCAGGCTCGCAGTTGAGGGCGAGCACGGGAAGGGCTGCGTAAGATCCGCCCGATGACTTACACCCTCACCACCCCCCTCTACTACGTCAACGACAAGCCCCATCTGGGCAGTGCGTACACGACCCTGGCTTGCGACGCCCTCGCCAGGTTCCAGAGGCTGAGGGGTGAGGAGGTGGTGTTCATCACCGGGTGTGATGAGCACGGCCAGAAGATTCAACGCACCGCTGAGGCGGCAGGTCTGACCCCTCAGGCCCACTGTGATGGGGTCAGCGCCCAGTACCGGGAGCTGTGGGATCGCTGGCAGATCAGCAACAACCGCCTCATTCGCACCACCGATCCGCGGCACCGCCAGATCGTTGAGCAGTTCTTCGCTCGGGTGGAAGCCAACGGCGACATCGTCGAGGGTCGTCAGCAGGGTTGGTACTGCGTGGCCTGCGAGGAGTTCAAAGACGATCCCCACGAAGCGCAGGACCCTGAGTGCCCCACCCACCGCAAGCCACTGGAGTGGCGCGATGAACTGAACCTGTTCTTCCGCCTCTCCCGCTATCAGCAACAGATCGAAGACCTGATCGCCCGTCCCGGGTTCATCCAGCCCACCAGTCGGCGCAACGAAGTGGAGAACTTCGTCAGGCAGGGTCTGCGCGATTTCTCGATTTCCCGGGTCAATCTCCCCTGGGGGATCCCCGTTCCCGGCCATGACGGGCACACTTTTTACGTCTGGTTCGACGCCCTGCTGGGCTACATCACGGCCCTTCTGGAGGAGGGCGATTCGCCCGATCTCGACACCGCCCTCAGCCGGGGCTGGCCGGCCTCGGTGCACGTGATCGGCAAGGACATCCTCCGCTTCCACGCGGTCTATTGGCCCGCGATGTTGCTGTCCGCCGGTCTACCGCTACCGGCCAAGGTCTTCGGCCATGGCTTCCTCACCCGTGAGGGCCAGAAGATGGGCAAATCCCTCGGGAACGTTCTCGATCCGGCTGCGCTGCTCGAGCGTTGCGGGCGGGATGCGGTGCGTTGGTACCTCCTGCGCGATATCCCCTTCGGGGAGGACGGTGATTTCCAGCAGCAGCGCTTTACCGACCTGGTGAACAACGACCTGGCCAACACCATCGGGAACCTGCTCAACCGCACCAGCTCGATGGCGCGGCGATGGTTTGACAACGCCGTCCCCCCCGTGACCACAGCCAAGCGGTTGGACCACCCACTCGCTCAGGCCGCCAGTCAGGCCCGCTTCAGCGCCCTGGCTGCCCTCGAGCAACTGGAGTTCCGGACCGCTGCGGAATCCACTCTCCAACTGGCGATTGCGGCCAATGGTTTCCTCAATGACCAGGCCCCCTGGAGCCGCATGAAGCAGGAGGGGAACCAGGAGCAGGTCGCCAATGATCTCTACGCCGTTCTTGAGGCCGCGCGGATCGTTGCCCTCCTGATGGCTCCACTGCTGCCTGATCTCTCCACGCGAATGCTGGAGCAGCTCGCGCAGCCCCTGCCCGATTCCAGCGCAGCTGCCACTGGACCCAGTGACTGGTTGCAGCAGTTGGAGTGGGGTGGCCTCAGCGAAGGTTTGCTGTTGCCTGAACCCTCTCCTGTGATGGCCCGGCTTGAGCTCGAGGACCCCCTGTGAGCCCTCGCGTCCTGCTCCCGGCCTCCCTCGCTCTGCTGTTGGCAGGCTGTGCCAGCTCCACCCCCAGCACGGGGAGCTCTCAGCCCTTCGCCTTTCGCGCCCTGGATCTGCGTCAGCAGGATCCCGCTGGTCGTCCGGCCTGGGAGCTGCAGAGCCCGGAAGCCCGCTACGACATCCAGCGCAAGTTCGCCCAGGCCCAGCGTCCCCGGGGCACGGTCTTTCGTGACGGCAAGGCCAGCATCCTGATCGCCGCCCAGCGGGGCACCGTGATTGGGGATGGTCAGGCGATCCAGCTCGAAGGCGATGTGCGGATCAGGCTGCTGGGGGGTAACCCCATCGAGATCAGTGGCGATTCCGCCCGCTGGCTGCCCCGTGAAGATCTGATGGTGATCGATCAACGGCCCACGGCCACCGACCGGAGCTCACGGATCACAGCGCAGACGGCCCGCTATTTCATCAAGCGTGATCTGGTGGAGCTGCGCGGGGCGCCGGTCTTGGAGCACTGGCAGGAGGGGCGGAAGACAGATGCCTCCAAGGAGGGTCTTCCCCTGAAGGTCAAGACCCGCTGGGTGGATTGGAAACCAGATCAGGGGGACCTGACGGCACCAGCACTGGTGCGCGCTGAACGTTTTGATCCTTCGCTCAAAGCCAATGCAGCAACGAAAGCGAAGCCGACCATGGTCCTCACTGCCCGCGGGCTCAGGGGGAATCTGCGCGCTGGCTACGTGGATCTACTTGCCCCTGTTCAGGTGCGCAGTACTGATCGCAAGGGGTGGCTGAATGCCATGCAGACCCGCTGGGCGATCAATGACCAACGCCTCAGCAGCGATCAACCCTTCAACGGACAGTTCAATGCCCTGAACGCCAAGGGGCAGTCATTCCAGATCGATCTTGAAGACAGTGAAGTCCTTATCCCCTCTGGCTGCGTGATTCAGCAGCCGGGTGAGGAGCTCACGGCCCAGCGCTGCCTGTGGAACTGGCCGAGTGGTCGTTTTGAAGCTCGCGACCGGGTGGTGCTCCGCCGTCAGACCTACAAGCAGATCACCCGGGCCGATCGCCTTGACGGCAAGATCGGCAACGATGGAGTCGCCATCTTCAGTTCCCCCGGTGCCCGGGTGAAGTCCCGCTTCACCCTTCCGAAGTCGCAGCAGGGGGGACAACGGCGTCCAGCGACTCCAATTGCGTTCTGAGCTTTTGGCTCCAACCCTCCAGCCAGGCCTCATCACTGCGGCTGAAGCAGCGCGCTGACCACCCCCCCAGCACGACCATCCCCTCGTCTGCGATGGGTTGCACGATCACGGCGGGCACGTTGGCGGGCAGACCGATGAATTCATCGCGCCCCGGATACAGCTTGAGATTCACCAGGCTGATCGCCTTCTGGGTGCTCAAGGCCCGCTGACAGATCGCCCCCGGTTTGAAGCGCTCTGTGGACAGCATTCCCCTCTGCAAGAGCAGCTGGCCGCGCCAAAGCACCAGGATCGAGGCGGCTGGTGTTGCCGTGAGCAGCAGCTGACTCCCCCAACCGAGTTCCTGTTGCAAATCCTGGGGCAGATCGCTGGCCAGCTCCAATCGCTGCTCCCCCGTCAACTCCACCCGTTCCGGTGAGAGCGGGACCGCGCGCGTCCAGAGGATCGCCACCAGCATCAGGCCCACCGACAGCAGACTGGCCAGGACGCTGGAGCGCTCGAGGGCGGGCGTCAGCTCTGGCGCACTCAACTGGTTGGCCACGCACAGCGCCAAACCCAGGACGCCCACTGACAGGCAGAGACGGGCTGCGGTCGGCACGAGCCTTGCATCGACAACGCAGTCACGTTGTCACAGCCACAATGCTGTGCGTTACGGGCTGCGCTCATGGCCACCACCCCCATCGCAACGACGGCTGAAGCCTTTGCTGCTGTTGCACTCGCTGCGGTGGCCTGCGACGGTGAACTGGCCAATCTCGAGATCCGGGCCCTGCGCCAGCAGCTCGAGTACCGCAAGCCTTACCGGGACTATTCCGAGCGGCAGATGGGTGATCTTTTGGATCGCCTGCTCGCCATCCTTCGCGCCCAGGGGGTCTCTGAGCTGATCCAACAGGCGGCGGCCGCCCTGGCGCCGGATCTCAAGGAGACAGCCCTGGCGATGGCCGCCAGCTTGATCCATGCCGACCACATTCAGACGCCGGAGGAAGTGGCTTTTCTCGAGGAGCTGGGGACGTTGTTGGCGCTGGGCAGCGGACGGGCGACGCAGATTGTTGAGGTGATCTCGCTTTTGCACCGAGACAGCATCGCCAGCTGAAGGCAGACTGTGGCGAGCTTCAAGCGATTGCCGGTGCGCTCTCTTCTCCGCAGCCAACTCTGGGCCCTGCTGATCAGCAGTGTGCTGGCGCTGGTGGTGTTGATCGCCCCGCCTGCTGCCCTGGCCACAGGTGCACAGAACTTTCCTGAGCAGCTCCCGGCCTCCCACGTCCTCGATCAGGCCGATCTCCTGAGCCGAGCGGCGAACGCAGACGTCAATCAGCGCCTGGAGAGCCTCAGTGATCAGCGTGTCGATGCGCGGCTGATCACCCTGCGCCGTTTGGATTACGGCACCAGCCTCGAGACCCTGGGCAAATCCCTGCTGGAGCGTTGGCAGGGCGATGCTGGTGGTGAGCGTCTTCTGCTCCTTCTGATCGAAGCGCAGAACAACAGTGCCGCCGTCGTGGCTGGCAGTGGTCTCCAGGCTGAGCTCCCCGATTCGCTCCTGTCCAGCACCGCCATCAGCACGATGGGCCTGCCGCTGCGCGAGGGCGCCCGCTACCGCCAGGCCAGCCTGGATGCTCTGGCTCGCCTTGAAGTGGTGTTGAACGGTCAGGAGGATCCAGGCCCGCCACAGCTGCTGGAGCGGATGCCGGTTGAAACCAACATTCCCACCAAGGAAGAGACGGCCTCCAGCAATGCCTTCCTCTGGGTTGTCGTTCTGCTGGTGGTTGGCACGTTGGTTCCGATGATCACCTGGTGGGTCTTCTCCCGCTGAGGCATCCATGGGACTCACCGATTGGATTGGCAGCTTTGATCGCGCCAGCGCGAGCGATCTGAGCAACAACCTCGAACGTGCCTATGAGGCAGCGCTGCTGATTCAGAGCCTCGAGCTGGAGTACTACAACGACCGCCCGGTGCGCCCAGAGCTGGAGCTCAGCATCCCCAAAGCCGCCAAGGCCCAGATGCTGCGGCGCTTCCGGGCTGCTCTACAGGTCGCCCAGGACAACCTCAGCGCCGTGGCCCCCCTGCGCAGCGAGCTCGATAGCCAAGAGCTGCGGCAGTTGCAATTGGTCGAGGGCGTTCTCTCCCGCTACGGCCGCAGCCGACCGGTGACCCCAACCCTCTCGCGCTCACCAGAGATGCTGCCCCGCAGCCTCCTGGGCATGTTTGACGGCGTCCGCCGTCAGCTCGATCCCGAGGCGGAAGCCTCCGTCGTGGCCGGGTTCCGGCGGCGCCGTGATTCCACCTTGGTCTCCCTGCGCATTTTTCTGCTGCTGGTGCTGGTGCCACTTGTGGTCCAACAAACCAGCCGCACGCTGGTGATCTCACCGCTGATGGATCGCTACGCGCCGGAGATCCCCTTCCTGAACTACACCAAGCCCCATCTTCAGGAGCAGGCGGTCAACAAGTTGCGCCTCTACCAGCAGGAACTGGAATTCGAGGCCTACCTGGAAGGCAAGCAGCCCCCCTCACCGGAGGAGATCCAGGCCTCCCTGGCGCGGAGAGCCAATGAGCTCAAGGACGAGGCCGACGGGGAGAGTCTCGAGGCCACCAAGAACGTCCTCGCCGATCTCGCGGCCCTGGTGGGCTTTGTCCTGGTCTGCCTGGCCGGTCGCCGTGATCTTCAGGTGTTGCGGGGCTTCCTGGATGAGGCGGTCTACGGCCTGAGTGACAGCGCCAAGGCCTTCGCAATCATCCTCTTCACCGACATCTTTGTGGGCTTCCATAGCCCTGAGGGATGGACCGTCCTGCTGGATGGGATTGCCCATCACCTCGGCCTGCCGGCGGAGGAGAACTTCATCCTCCTGTTCATCGCCACCTTCCCGGTGGTGCTCGCCACGATTTTCAAGTACTGGATCTTCCGCTATCTGAACCGCGTCTCCCCATCTGCGGTGGCCACCCTGAAGAACATGAACGGTGGTGGCTGATCCCAGCCCCGGGGCTGGTCTGGTTCTCATCAGTGGCCCCAGCCGCAGTGGCAAGAGCCGCTGGGCAGAGCATTTGGCGGCTTCGCTGGGCGAGAGGGTCGTCTACCTGGCGACTGGGGCTCCCCCCGGCGAGGACAGTGCCTGGGCCGAGCGGGTGGCCCTGCATCAGCGCAGGCGGCCTGCCCATTGGCGCAGCCTTGAGGTGGGCGGCGAGCTCATCGCCGCTCTCCAGGACAAGCAACTGGATGGGCAGGTCCTGCTGATCGACTCCCTCGGCACCTGGGTGGCTCAGCATCTCTCCAGCGACAGCGCCCACTGGGGCGACCTCTGCGCCGAGCTGCTCGAGACCCTGTCCTCCCTACCCATGCCTGTGCTGCTCGTCTGTGAGGAAGTGGGCTGGGGGGTGGTCCCGCCGACGGCCATCGGTGGGTTGTTCCGCGACCGGATGGGAGCCCTGCAGCAGGAGCTCGGCGCCATCAGCCATCAGTCCTGGTTGGTGGTGGCCGGTCGGGCCATCGATGTGATGAAACTGGGGGTGCCGGTCCCATCACTCGACCATGCCCAGGGTGGTTCTGTATCAGCCTGAGATCCCACCGAACACCGGCAATGTCGCCCGCACCTGCGCGGCCACCTGCACGGAACTGCACCTGATCGAACCCCTTGGTTTCGAGATCAGTGATCGCACCTTGAAACGGGCAGGGCTGGATTACTGGCCCTGGGTGGAGCTGAGCCGGCACCGTGACTGGCAGGCCTTTCTTGAGCACCGGGAGAGCCGTGGTGGACGGCTTCTGGCCCTGAGCCGGCACGCCAGTGACCCTTACCATCACTTGCGCTACCAGCCGGACGACTGGCTCCTTTTCGGTCGAGAGACCACAGGCCTGCCGCCGGAGCTGCTGACCCAGGCCGACCATCGCCTCACGATCCCGATGCCAGGGGCCATCGATCGCGGCGGCGGTGTGCGAAGCCTGAATCTCTCCACCTCGGTGGGAGTGGTTCTGTTTGAAGCACTGCGGCAATTGGACATGGGCTAATCCATTGCAGCGCAGCCTGTCTCAACTGTCTTTTTCTACTTGGTCAACCCAAAGAGTGACCATTGCGACTTGCGCAGGGTCGCGCTGGTCGTTAATCTCGCGCCGTCCGGTGGATGTTGGCTTCTCCGCTGGGTTTGACCTTTGGCCAATTTTGAATGAAGCCTGTCCAGTTTCTGATAACAACCGCCGTCAGCACCGCAGCCCTTGGGGCCACTGGATCGGTGGTCCTTCCTTCCCTCGCTGATTCCAGGCCCGGAAGCCTCCCAGCCCTTTCAGCACCCCCTGCCCTCTCCCCCGATCTCCTCGCCACCAAGCCAGAAACCGACAAGATCTGGGTCAAGGCCCGCAAACCCCTTCCCCTTGAAGAGCTCGCTCGCGAGATCAGCGAAGACAGCGGCTTGATCGCCAAGCTCAACGACGTCGACAAGGATCACGATTTCAAGGCTGGTGATTGGCTGGTGCTTCCCAGCAAGGCCAGCAAGCAGGCGAAGCGCGTTCCGGCGATTGACACCACTGAGCTGCGCCGCTCAGCCCCGCTCTCGGCACCCCCAGAACCCCAGCCGCTCGAGACAGCCCGCATCCGCTTCGGGGACAGCCTCGGCAAAGTCGCCCAGCGCTACAACCTCAGCATCCAGGAACTGCTGAAACTCAACCCCGGTCTTCGCGCAGCCCGGTTGGTGGTTGGCACCCCCATTCGCGTGGCTCAGGCGTCCGCCGGTCGTAGCCGGCTTGTCCTTGGTCTCAAGCCCCTCGGCTCCGGCGGTCTCAGCTGGCCTGACCAGGGAGAATTTGGTTTCGGCGAAGGCAGTGAGCTCTTCAATGACACCGGTTGGATCTGGCCCACCAAGGGGATCTTCACCTCCGGCTACGGCTGGCGTTGGGGCCGCATGCACCGCGGCATCGATGTCGCCAACAACATCGGCACCCCGATCATGGCTGCCAAGTCAGGGCAAGTGGTGTCTGCCGGTTGGGATG
>JAURGL010000003.1 GCA_030833825.1 Vulcanococcus sp. SFB_649D_100_25
ACTCAGATTCCGCTCGAGTTGTGGGCTGCGCCGCTGTGGCTTCTCTATGGAGTGATCACAGGCACTGTGGCCATGGGCTGTTGGGTGATTGCGCACGAATGTGGCCACCGCGCCTTTCACCCGAACCGCCGGATCGAGAGCTGTGTGGGCTTCATGCTCCACAGCCTGATGCTGGTTCCTTATCACAGCTGGGCCCGCAGCCATGCGGTGCACCACGCCCATTGCAACCACCTCGAGGGCGGCGAAACCCATGTGCCCCCGCGGCTGTCCACGCGCTCGGGGCGGATCACCGAGGAGCTGAAGCAGAAGCTCGGGCTTCGCCTCTTTGGCCTTGTCTCCCTGTTCAACCATCTGGTGCTGGGCTGGCCGCTGTACCTGTTCCTCGGGACAACCGGCGGGGAGGACTACGGGAGGCCGACCTCCCATTTCTGGATGCCCAAGAACGGGACGTCGCGACAGCGGCCGTTGTTCCCGGAGTCGTTCCGGGGCCTGATGCTCCGCTCCAACCTCGGCCTGATCGCTGTGCTCATCGCCCTGGGTTGCGCGGCCCTGCAGTTCTCCCTGCTGCGGGTCCTCTGCGTGTATGGCCTGCCGTATCTGGTGGTGAATTTCTGGCTGGTGACCTACACCTGGCTGCAGCACACCGACCTCAACATCCCCCACTACTCCTCTGAGCAGTGGTCGTGGGCCAAGGGGGCACTGCAGACCGTGGATCGCCCCTATGGCCCCCTGCTGAACCTGTTGCACCACGGGATCGGCTCAACCCATGTCTGCCATCACATCAACTCCGCGATCCCGCACTACAACGCCTGGCGAGGGACGGCCCTGCTCCGGCAGCGCTACCCGGATCTGGTCCGCTTCGATCCCACCCCGATCCACAAGGCCCTCTGGCGGATTGCCACCCGCTGTGGTGCCGTGCGGCAGAACCCGGCCGACGGGGCCTTCTATTACTGAGCCCCGCTCAGAGGTGGGCTTTGTTCTCCTGGCGTCGCTACCTCTGAAGTAGACGTCCGGGATCGTCCAAGCGATGCAGGTCACGGTTTGGCAGGCCCAGGGCCCTAAGGCGGCCCTGGAGCGGGCCTCGGCGCAGTTGCCCGAGCCCGGTTCCGATGAAGTGTTGCTTGAGGTCGAGCACTGCGGTCTCTGCCACAGCGATCTCTCAATGATCGACAACGCCTGGGGGATGAGCAGTTACCCGTTGGTGCCCGGCCATGAAGCGGTGGGCCGGGTGGTGGCGGTTGGCTCTGATGTCGATCCTGCCTTGATCGGCCAGCGCCGGGGGGTGGGCTGGATCAGCGGGAGTTGCCGTCACTGCCCGCTCTGCTTGGGGGGCACAGGCAACCTCTGCGCGTCTCTGGAGGCCACGATTGTGGGCCATCGGGGCGGTTTTGCCAGCCACGTGCTGGCCCATCAGGATTGGGCGATTCCCTTGCCGCAGGGGCTGGATCCCGCCGTCGCGGGGCCGCTGTTCTGCGGGGGGATCACGGTGTTTGCCCCATTGATCGACGAGGGGATTTCGCCCACCGCTCGGGTTGCGGTGGTGGGCATCGGTGGTCTGGGGCACCTGGCCCTGCAGTTCTGCCGTGCCTGGGGCTGTGAGGTGACCGCCCTCACCACCAACCTCTCGAAGGCGGAGGAGGCCCGTGGTTTCGGGGCCCATGAGGTGATCGCGCTCGATCAACTCGCGCAGCACTCCGGCCGCTTCGACTTGATCATCAACACGGTCAATCACCCCCTCGATTGGCCTGTGGTGCTGGGGGCCTTGGCTCCCTTGGGCCGCCTGCATCAATTGGGTGCGGTGTTGGAGCCCCTCAGCATCCCGTCGTTTGCCTTGATCGCAACGCGCCGCTCCGTCACAGGCAGCCCCACCTCATCGCCCGCCAGCGTGCTGAAGATGGTGGAGTTCTGCAGCCGGCACCAGATCGTTCCGCAGGTGGAGCATCTGCCGATGGATCGCATCAATGAGGCCATCGATCGCCTACGGCGCGGAGATGTGCGCTATCGCTTTGTGCTGGATGCACCGGCTTGAACGATGGGTGATCACAACGGACAACCCCTCACCGCCCGAGAGATGGTGCGGGTCCATGCCTATCCGGTGCTGGCAGCGATCAGACCAGCAATCTCCAGGGGCAGGACGGCCCCGGCAAGCTGATTGATCTCAAGGCGGTGCAGCACTGCGAAGGCCTCTGAGCACAGAAAAGCCCCCCTGGCGGGGGGCTTGGATCACCGGCTCCGGCGTCAGGCACCGCTGTCCTCGTCCCAGAGGCCCATTCGGATCAACCACTCGTTGGAGTGGGTCCGATCCCAGCCGTGATCCCGTTCGAGGACATCGGCGATGGAGACCATCAGGTCAAACAGCTCTCCTTCAAAGCCTCCGCTGGTCTCGGCAAGGCTCCTGAGGTCCTGGGCCAACTGCAGGAGCTCCAGTTCCGCCATCCAGTCCCCCTGGACAAAGGCGGCACGGTTGGTCGGCTGGGTGGGCTCGGGGATGAGGGTGCGCAGCACCGGGGCGAGCCCCGTTAACAGCTGGGTGAGGTCGTGGAAACGCAAGGGTCTTGATCAAAGGCCCCATAGGGTTCCGAGCGAGAGGGGCCTCTGCCCGCAGGCCTGCCGGCAATCGAGCCACTCCTCCAGGCTGATGCCAAGGCGAATGGCGATTTCCTCATCGCCGAGATCGAGCTCGATCCACCGCCGCGCCTTGATCCAGAGCTCCCGGTAGCGGTGGCTGATCCGCAGGGCAAAGCCAGTGTCGCGGAGGTGATGCAGCAGTTCCCCCTTCACCTTGCTGACCAGATAGCTGGAGGGGCGAAAGCCCTTGTCGGGATCGAACTGGGCCGCCCCCTTGCACAGGCCCTCGTAGGCCGGTCCGAGGAGATCGTCGATCGGCATGGACCAGCGGCGGGCGTAGCGGTGGGCCTGCTGCCGGGCCAGGCCCAGGTGCTGTGCCGCGAAGCGGCGCTGCTCGGGGCTGAGGCGTTGGGGGGCTTTGGTGGCCATGGTTCTGTGGCAGGTGCGGGAGGCTACCGGTGGCGCCATCACCTGCAGAAAGGCCAAAGAAGCGGGCCCCCACAAGGGATCACTCCGCAGTGATCGGGGCGGTGATCCCACAGCTGTGCGGAAGAGGGCCACAGCTGTGGGCGGTGCCGGAGCCGTTGCGGCAGGCACAACCGGATCAGATGCATTGCGCCGTCATGCCCACCCAAGTTCTGCTCACCTGCCACCACCCCCAGGCGATGGAGAACGCCTGTGACCGTGGTTTCTGGATGCCGATCCCGATCCCCATGGAGCGGCTGCACACCCTGCTGTACCTCGTCTCGATCAGTGAGGTGGATACGGCGATTCAGAGCCTGGCGGAGATCACCAGCTTTGAACCCTGGCGCGGGGACGGGGGTCAGGAGCTCTGGCTGCCGTTTCTGGGGCGGCTGTTGCCGTTGCCACGTCCGGTGCCTCTCGGGGATCGGCATGTCCTGGCGGAATGGCTCCCCCGGCGGAGTGATCAGGGTCGCCTGATCGATCTGCTCCCGGTCCTTGAGGCTGATCAGCTCAGTGATCTCGCATGCGGCAGGTCAGGTCGCGGGAGCGCACGAGGCCCTGGGCGAGGCCCCAGGCGATCAGGCCCCGCTGCCCGCGCACACCAACCTTGCGGTAGAGCTCACTGAGCTGACGCCGGATCGTGTCGCCGCGGCGCTGCTCCAACGCCGCGATCTCCCGACTGTTGAACCCCCTGGCGAGCAGCTCCAGCAGGCGCTGCTCGCTGGCCTGCAGCCCCGGCCTCTTGCGGGGCTGTTGCCGCAGTCGTTCTCCCAGGATCGGGTCGATCGATTGCAGACCCCGCAGGAGCATCAAGACGGCCTGCAGGAGGCGTCCCCCACCGCAGTTCTGGCGGCAGCAGAGGCCATCGGCTCCGCTGCTCCAGAGCTGGTTGAGCCGTTCCTGGCTTGTGGAGGCATCGAGGCACACCAGGACCTTGGCCGGTTGCAGGCGGCAGATCAGCTCAAGGGCCCCTCCATCTGGGAGTTCGTCATCACAGATCACCAGCAATCGCTCCCCTTGCGGGAGTGGTAGAGCCAGCAACTCCGCCAGGGATCGCGCTGCGAAGTGACACCCCTCCAGGAGGACCGATGCGGAGGCAATCAGGCGCTCATCGCTGGAGCAGACAGCGATACTCCAATCCCTCTGCAGATCCAAGATGGCGCCCTGCAAGGCCTGCACCTGGATGCGGATCTGAGTGGGATTCACGGCCCTGATCTTGCCTTTCCCGCTGTAGCTCCACCGGGAATAAACCCCGTGGTTGTTTTGTTTTCAATCGGAAAGGCTTTAGGGCAGAGCGCAGGTCAGGGTGCTCTGCCAGAGGGTGATCAGTTGCTGCAATCCTTCCCCGCTCAAGGGGAGTCGTGGGCTGCTCAGTTGGCTGGCTAACCACTGCATCGAGGGGGCTGCCCCCTGCTTCTGCCTGCACTCGTCCCAGAGTTTCTGGGCCCTGAGCACCAGCTCCGCTTTGTCCGAGGGGAAGTGAATCGTGCGCCGGCAGCGCTGTTCAAATTGATGCAATCCGCGGCGGATCCAGAAGCTGGCGTAGGTGGAGAAGCGGTACCCCTTGGCAGGATCGAATTTCTCTGCGGCCCGCACCAGATTGAGGGCCCCCTCCTGCAGGGCATCGGCGGTGCTGCTGTCCTCCGGGCTCAGCCTGGGGTGATAGGTCCGCCAGATGTGACCCACCAGGGCGAGGTTGTGTCGCACCAGACGATCGCGGGCCCGCAGGCCACTGCGGCGAATCGCCTCCGGGGCCCCATCGGCCCCCCCGGGGTGCCCCTGCCAGAGCTGAATCACCCGGGCCAGCTCCAGCACGGTCCGCTCCGCCAGGGGGGCATGGAGCCGGCTTGCCTGCAGCCATTGGCCCACAGCTCGATCCATTCAGGCTCCCTCAGCTGCAGGGAGTCTTCCCCGTCTTCAGGCCAGGCAGGCCATGCCGCGGCGGTGAATCTCGCGGGCGTAGTCGGTCCAGACGCCCTGGCCCCAGTAGCGAAAGCAGCTGGTTTCCAGCAGGAGCAGATGCAGCAGGCACTCCCGATACACGGGGCTGGAGCTCAGGGAGGGGTCGGCGCTCAGGGGGCCTGAGAAGCGCTGGTGAAAGGCGGCGCTCAGGCTCTGCATCGGCTCGAGGACGCTCTCGTAGCCCTTCACCCAGCTGAGGTCGTTGGTCCAGGAGGCTCCGTCGATGGAGAACCCCTGCTCGGAGGCCTTCAGGGCTGCAATGGCCTGCTCGAGTTGTTCATGGGACCAGCGCTCAGGGAGGAGCCCATAGAGCCGGTGCTGCCCCACGGCCTGAATGGCTGGGAACTGCTCCGGGCTGATTCCGTCTGCCTCCAGGAGCTCAAGGAACTCACTGCCGTTGATGGAGGCGGTCCCGTGTTCGCCGGCGATTCGTTGGTGGGCCTGGATGAAGGCCTGGGGGAATTCGTTCATCATCACCCCCCCGTTTTCGCCATCGGCGATCTGGGAGACCAATGACGGCAGTGTGATGTCTCCCAGGGGGAGACGATCGCGGCTCAACGCCTCGTAGCAGGGTTGCATCTGCCCCACCAGCTTGGTGTCGGAGCCCTGGGTCTTGATCAAGGCGGTGATCTCGGTGCTCTGCCCGTTCCCGTTGCGGGCGATCAGGCGGTTCGGCAGATACTTCTGCGCTTCTGAAAGGGGTTCACCGCTCAGGGTTTCCACGCTGTGCTCCTGGAGCAAGACCCAGCGGTAGCCCGCCTGCCGCAGGGCCTCGATCAGGGCGAAGAGGGTCTCGGGATGGTTGGGCAGGGCCATCTCCGGCAGGGAGAACCCCCGCACCCGCTGCAGAGCTTCGATCCCGAAGGCATGGGCGAACTGGTGCTGCCAGGCCTCGATCTGCAGGCGCAGATCCGGGATGGGGGTGGAGGGGGCCACCGCATGGCTCCAGAAGGTCCCGAGCCACTCCACGTGCTGCTGCATCAGGGGATCACAGGCCAGATGGCGCCAGGCAGCGGTGATGTCGGAGCGCCCCATCTGCTCGGCCCCCCAGAGCAGGTTGCCCGAGACATCGAGCATGATCCGCGGGCTGCAGCCCTCACTGATCAACTGGGGGATCAGATCGGCAAGGCGCCGGTAGCACTGGGCAAACGGTTCGGCGTTGTGGTTATCCCCTTCCCCCGGGTGCTCGAACATGTATTGCAGATGGGAGATCAGGGCGCCATCGGCTCCCGCCGGGATCGTGGGCTGATGCATGTGCAGCGCACAGGCGAAGGCCGAGCGCAGCTGCCCGATCTTCAGGGGGGATGTCCCTCGCCAATAGCTGCCCCCCGCCGTCATCGCTGCGTGGATGGCGGCCTCCTGGCCGGCGATGACTGCTGCGGTGGTGTCGGACATGGCTCTTCCCCATTGTGGGGGCGGGGCTGACGACAGCCCCACCTGGATTCAGCATGGAGGCAGGAGCTCCCGGGTCATGGACGACGCACTGCAGGCTTTGGTGGCTGACCTCGGCAGCGGGAACGTTCTCGATGCCGAGATGCTGGAGGGCTGCACGGTTGAGCCCCACGAACTCGACGAGATGGATGCGCACCAGGCGGCGATCGTGGCCGCCCATGTCTTCGAGCAGCTGTTCGATCACGAGGTCTCCCAGCAGTTCGGGGAGAGTGCTGATCCGGAGGAAGGGAGCTGGAGCGGGACCGTTGATGGCTTCCTGTTTGTGATTGAGCGGGATGCCACCGGTGATCTGGTGCTCGATTTCACCCCCACCGGGCAATAAAAAACCCGCCGTGGCTTCTCGACGGGTCGGTTGTTTGATGCCTCAAGACAACCGGGCCGCGATCGACGTTGCAATCAGCATGTCTACTCACCGCCTCTCCCTCCCCCTCGGCTCATGAGCGACTCACCTCAGGGCGAACCAACCTGGACTGAGGTCTGTCCTCACTTCGGTGGTCCCCACTGCAATGCGGCCTGTGCCGCTCGCCTGCGGGCCGCCTGGGCCAGCTACGACAGGAGCATCCCCGATGTGGATGTGTTCTGCCCTGTGCATGCGGAGCTCCGCTGCGAGGAGCCCGAGCCCCCGCAGGATCGCTACGAGGTGATGCACAGCGACCCGGCGCAGGGCAGTCACATCTCGTCAGATCCTGATCAAGGCTGAGTCATCCTTCCGCGGCGGGGCTGAATTTTGCTGAGGACAGGCCTGGAAGCGATCCGCTCTCCGGCCCCCTCACACCGCTCTGACAGTCATGCCTGTTCTTGCCTCCCGCGGTTCCCGGCTGACCCTTGCCGGCCTGGCTGCAACCGCCGCGTTGATGCCCCAGCTCGTTTCCGCCCACCCTCGAGAGATCCTCCAGACCAACAGCTG
Organism: Vulcanococcus sp. SFB_649D_100_25; assembly: GCA_030833825.1. GTDB lineage: Bacteria > Cyanobacteriota > Cyanobacteriia > PCC-6307 > Cyanobiaceae > Vulcanococcus. Next base: position 7,355 of record JAURGL010000003.1, read on the forward strand.
GGACTCCGTGGTTCAGGACTACCCGGCCCCTCCGATCAGGCAACCCCGGCGTTGGAGACCCAACCGCGACTACGCCTACAACAGCACTCAGGGCTATCCCGCGGTGCCCCTCACGGCCGAGCAGATCGATCAGCGCTGCAGCATTGGTCGGCTGATCGGGGGCCTCGGCGGCGGAGCTGCGGCCTACGCCATGTCCCGCGATGACGGACGGGCCTGGGCCATTCCCCTTGGTGCCCTGCTCGGTTCGCAGGTGGGATGCAGCACGGCCTCGGGCCGCGGCCCCCTGCCCTGGTGATCCCTCAGGGTTCCCGTTGGCGCAGGGAAGCGGTGTTGGCGCAGGCCTTGTCCATCTCCTGCAGGTAGTCCTTCACGCTGAAGCGAGCGATCGTTCGGGCTTCCGCTTCCCGGTGCCAGCGTTCGGGTTGGGAGAGCAGGCGCAGTTCGGATCGCTCCTCCCGGCTGAGGCGGCGCTCAATCACCGCTGGCTCGAGCCATTGGCGATCCCCCAGGCAAAGGCTCTGGACCAGGTGCCAGCCCTCATGGCGGAGGGTGTTACTGCGATCCCCGCGATCACAGACCACGACCCGTCGGCTGCCGCGGACGTAGAGGCCGTAGAGATCCCGCTCCCGGCAGCGGGGGTGATCCCCGCTGACCGAGACCCCCCGCAGGGTGAAGGCGGCCACCAATTCGTCCCAGGCCCCTTGGTTGGTGTGCTCCAACACGGGCCGGAAGAAAGGGATCGGGATCACGAATGCCAGGGGCAGCAGCAGCGGGATGGCTGGGATCACGAGCCTGAGTAGGTGTTGCTGCTCACCGCTTTGAACTGCCAGCTGGCCTCGCCGGGAACCAGCTTGTAGCTCACGGTCCGGGTGCCCCCGGTGGGCTTGGCGTTGCTGTCCCCTGGCCGATAGACCGGGAACCTGCGCATCAGGGTGGTTTCCACCACGGCAAAGCTGTCGTGGCCCATGTAGCCGTTGGCCCACTTGCCGCTCAGTTCCGGCATGTTGATCGGCAGGAGGGTGTGGGCCTTGCTGACGGTCCAGGCCTTGACGCTGCCGTAGCTGCCGCTGCCTGCACTCGTGACGTAGACGAGGAGTTCAGGACGCCCATCGCTGTTGAGGTCTTCCACCTCCATGCCGGTGACGGAGCCGTCGATCTCTTCCTTGATGGACGGCAGGGCTTTGCCCTTCTCACTCGCCTTGACCACCAGTTGCCGGATGGATCCGCTGCCGGTTGCGTTCACCTGGAAGCTGACCCCCTGCAGGGAGGCGCTCTTCTGGAATGGCCCCGCCTGGGCGGTGGCGGTCAGGGCGGCGGCGAGGACTCCGCCGAGCAGAACGGCCGGATGCGGAGCCTGGGCAAGGCGGGTCATGGCGACGTCACTGAGCCTGACCACTCTGATCGCCTCGGGGTGACTCGGCTCAGGCTTTTTTGAGGACCCGGATCACCACCAGCAGAATCACGGCCCCCAGGGTTGCCATCAGGATTGAACCCAGCAGCCCGCCGCCCAGCAGGCTCCCCCCGAAGATCAAGCCACCGATCAACGCGCCCAGGATCCCCACCACCAGATCGCCAATCAGGCCGAAGCCTCTCCCTTTGACGAGGATCCCGGCCAGCCAGCCGGCCACGACGCCGACAACCAGAAACCCGAGCACGCCCATGAAGAGTCTTGCGGTCTGGGGGAAGCCTAGAAATGCCTCCTTTTCATGTCATCCCGGTCCTCGCTTTGGGGAGGCTCGCCAACATGAAGGGGTCGCGGAGATCCCCCATGCGCAGTCAGGCCTCCCTTGCCCTGATGGGGGTTGCGCTGCTGCTGACGGGGTGCGGGGCGAGCAAGGCCCCCAGCCAGGCGGCATCGGCCCTGGCTGGGCCGATTCGCATTTCGCTTGACCTCAAGGACCCTGCCAAAAGCACGGCGGTCTTGCCCCTGGGCCAGGAGCCGAAGGTGTTCAAGGTGGGTTACGGACGCCATGGCGTTACCTGCGCCGGATCGCGCTTTGAGGAGGGCTACACCCCCCTGGGACGGTTTCGCGTGAACGCGATCCTCAGCAAGGACCAGTTCGTGATGGATCCGAAGCTGATCGCCCAGTCCGGCAGGAGTGAGGCTGAGCTCAAGACGTCTCTGTTCAAGTCGATGAATGCGATCGACTTCAGCGGTGATGGAGAAACCGGGGAGTACGGCATCGGCTACATCAGCCTGGCCCCGATTGACAGTGTCAAGCAGCCGTTTGCCTTCAACACCTACGACGGCAAATTTCGCTGGTACAGCTTTGCCATCCACGGGAGCAACAACGACAAACGCATCGGCCAGAAGGTCACCGGCGGTTGTGTGAACGTGGCCGAGCCTGCCCTGAAGACGCTGCTGAGCAGCGTGAAGCTCGGCGATGAGGTGGTGATCACGGCCAATGGCCCCTGCACCCCGTAAGGCTCAGCTGGAGCAGGTCAGGGTTGTTCCGTACCAGTTGATCCTGGTTTCGCCTTGGTGCTCCCAGAGCTCAAGGCCGGGGCCCGTGTAGCGGGCCCCGCTCCCGGAGACTGCGCGCTGGAGCAAGCGCTGTTGCCCGCCGAGCGCCAGGTGCGCCTTGCTCTGATCCCCGCTGCCCAGGTACACGACCGACACCGGCTCCTGGATGGGGCCCTTGCACTGAAGGGCCCGGCGCCAGAGGACGTCGAGGGTGTAGTTGCCGTCTCTGCTGAAGCGGATGCCCTGTTCGCTGTTCGAGCGTTGGTAGCCCGTGCCCTGCTGGTCAGCCTCAAAGCGAAACGCCCAGCGGCGACCCATCAGGACGGACACGTTGCCGTGCCGCTGGGAGAACTGGCAGGGTCCGGATTCCACCGGACTGGTGTGGTCGTGCCGGCTGAGGAGGCAGTAGGCCTCAGTGCTGTCTGCGCGGGCGGCTGGCTGGAGCCCCAGGCAAGCTATGCCGACTAGGAGAAGCAACGGCAACGACGATCGCTGCATGGCTCAGCAGTGAGGCGGCAGGCCCACTCTGCAGAGACCGTGCTGTGCTGTCATCAGACGGCCCACAAAAAAACAGGTGGTTGGGCCTGGGGCTCAGCCTTGTGATGGAGGTCGGGGCCTCACTTTTTGGTCATGGCGGCGGCCCCGCCGAAAGCTGCTCCAACGATGGCGATGACAGCGAGAATTTCCATTGTTGAGGGATGGGGTGAATGGGCATCACTGTCTCCCCTCCAGATCTCCCGGTTTTGTTCAGCCTGAACCGAGTTCACACAATCTGGTTGCCGTTGCTACCGCCAGCACGATTCGTAGCGATCGATCGGGCCTGCACGGCATCAATGCATAACTCTTCTGAGGTGTTCAGGTCAGCGCCCCCACCTGCCCCGTTAAGGGATTGCAGCTGCCGAAGACAAAGCCATCCACCAGCTGCCAGCAGGGCGTCTTCAGGCCTGCGCACGCCACAGATGTTCACGCGCACAGCCTGATCACCCATGGCACGATGCGGATCGATGCCCCACTCTCCCCGTGCCTCTGATCAACGTGCGCACCTCGTTGGCCTCGGTGGACAACCCCGAGGGTCTGCTCAAGGAGCTCTCTGCGGCCCTCGCCCAACAGACCGGGAAGCCGGAGGCCTATGTGATGACCCTGCTGGAGAGCGGGGTGCCGATGACCTTCGCCGGCAGCAGCGATCCCTGCGCCTACGTGGAGATCAAATCGATCGGGGCCCTCAAGCCCCCGGCGATGACGGAGGCGTTCTGCGCTCTGATCCATGGGCGCACGGGGATCCCCGCCAATCGGATCTATGTGGCCTTCGAGGATGTGAAGGCCAGCAGCTGGGGCTGGAATGGAAGCACCTTCGGCTGACGGGCCCTTTCAGATCAACGGGCGCTGCATTGACTGCGGCACCTGCTGGCAGTTCGATCCGCAGCACTTCGCCCCGGGACCAGCAACGGCCGTTGTGCGGGACCAGCCCCGTGGGCAGCTTGAAACCGAACGGGCCCTGCTGGCCCTGCAGGCCTGCCCGGTGGCCGCCATCGAGGCCCCACCTGCTCTGCGGCAGCACATCCCCCGCGATGGGTTCCCCGATCCGGTGTGCGAGCACCCGAAAGGCCAGGTCTTCTATTGCGGTTGGGCTTCAAAACGCAGCTTCGGGGCCTGCAGCTGGTTGATCGTGCGTCCGGAGGGGAATGTGCTGATCGATGTGCCCCGCTGGAGTGCGCCCCTGGCCCGGCGATTTGAGGCGCTCGGAGGCCTCTCGACCATGGTGCTCACCCATCGCGATGACGTGGCCGATCACGCCAAGTGGGCCAGGGCCTTTGGCTGTGAGCGCTGGATTCATGGTGCCGATGCCGATGCGGCCCCGGGGGCGGAACGGCTCCTGGAGGGAGACAATCCCATCGCGATCGGCTCCGACCTCAGCCTGATCCCAACGCCGGGGCATACGGCAGGGTCCCTGTGCGTGCAGCTGGGGCAGAGCCGCTCGGTGCTCTTCAGCGGCGATCACCTCTGGTGGAACACCGCGCAGCAGGTGGTGGTGGCTTCTCGCACGTACTGCTGGTGGGACTTCCAGGAGCAGATCAACTCGGTGCGCAGGCTCCTGGATCTGGATGTGGCCTGGTTGCTGCCAGGCCATGGCCATCGCCGCCGGTTTGAGGCAGGGGAGTGGGGCAGGGCCCTGGAGCAGACCCTGGCCTGGATCAGCTGATCCGATCAGCCCCTTGGTTTGTTGGGCAGGCCCCCGTTGCAGAAGTTGGTGGCGATGGCAGGCCGTTCAGCCTCTGGAATGCTGGGGCTGGTGCGCTTCAGCCAGGCCATCCCGGCGTTGTAGCACTTGTTCCAGCGGGACGACTCCCCGGCAATCGGGCCCAGGGAGAGGGCAATCGAAACGGAGCTGGCGGTGGCGATCAACCCGAGGACCGGGAAGAGGTGGGCGTTGATCATGTCCCTGGCTTTCATCGTCGTCTCGAAGCTGAAGGAGCGCCTGCATCCTGCTGGATTCGTCGGCTCCGGTCATCGGGTCCCCCCGCCCTGCCTCAGTTGAGAGCGGCGCGGACCTTCTTGACCGCCAGGCCCGCCTCGGCTGCTGTCACCCCAGCAAGGGTCAACAGGCCGATCAGTCCCACCAGCTGGTTCTGGGTTTCGGCAGCCGCATCGGCGTTCTGTCCCAGCACCGCTCCCGCCACAAACCAGGTCGTGGCCAGGAGCGAGGTGATCCAATACGCCTTCCAGCGGCGTTGGTAGAGGTAGCCCGCCCCCAGGCCCGGCACCACGTTCAGGAGCACCGCGACCCAGCCGGCGGAGGCGGCGAGGATCTGTTCGCGGGTTGGCATCGGCTTGGAAGCAGGGGCCGAAACCCTAGGCAGATCCTGGGCTTGCCAGCCACTGCAGGGCGACCTTGCGCTGACGCGGCCCGTCAAGTTCCACCAGGATCACGTCCTGGTACTGCCCCAGAACCAGGCCTCCGTTCTCGACCGCCACCATCACCTGGTTCCCCAGCAGGAGGGCCTGCAGGTGGGCATGGGCATTGCGTGGTTCATCGGCGGGGATGTTGGGGCGGAGCTCCAGGTCGTTGTGTTTCCAAGCCCGGTTCGCCGGGGCGACCTCTGCGAGCCATGCCTTGAGGTCCTCAATCAACCGCTCCTCCATCTCGTTGATGACGACCGCTGTGGTGGTGTGCTGCCCACTGATCAGGACCGCCCCGTCCTGCCCGCCCCGCTTGGCGATGAAGGCCCGAACCGCCTCGGTGATCGGGATGCATTGAAAGGACTGTTGCGTCGGGAGCTGCAGCAGTTCAACGGTCATGGCAGGGACCTTTGGCTACGGTCAGCATGAGCCGTTCAGGGGCCATGCAGCGTTGGCGGTTGTGCCCGGCCCTGGCGGAGAAAGATGAGATCTTCCTCGCCACGGTTGCGGATTACCTGGCTGAGCTTGAGGCCCTCGATCCCCAGCAGCAACGCTGTTTAGCCCTGTTCAAGGCTGCGGAGTTGATCAACGCCTTGATCCAACTGCGAGAGCGCCGCCAGGCGGACGATCGCGTAGGCCCGGAGCTGGCCCAGCGTTCCTTTCAGTTGGTCCGGGCTGTGATCCGCAACCGGACACTCCCCTACGCCGGCACTCAGGGCCAATGCCTCAGGGATCCGCAGCTCACAGCGGTGATTGATGAAGGTTGCCGCCTGTTCCATCTTGGGAAATCCGACAAGGACCTCTACCAACGCGCCCTGGCCCTATCAGCAGCTCAGTGCATTGCCCTGCAGGATGAACTCGGGCCGGCCCTCGATCAGTACCTCCAGGGCTGTGGGTTTGCGCTTCCCGCCTCCCTGATTGCCTCGGTCCGGGAGAGCTTCATCGACGCCTACCGCAGCTAGGGCCGTTCACGGCTTTTGGATCTCCATCCACCAGCCACTGCCAGGACCCTCCAACATCCAGCGCCGGCCCCAGTTGCCCTGGGAGTAGCGCTGCCCTCGCCCCCTCTCGATGGCCGTGCTGATGTAGCCGCCGTTCAGGAGATCGGCCTCTCTGTTGGGGTCATGCATCAACAGATCTCCGGTGGTGGAATCCCAGCCGATCACCAGGCTCCAGTGGCCCCCTCCCGCCGGGGCCGAGACGGGACCACGATGCAGCCAGCCCACTGGGCAGGGGATGCCCCGCTTTAACTGCCCGATCAGATCCTGCAGGTCCCCATCGGTGCGAAACCGGGCCTCCAGATCGAGGCTGCGCAGGGCAGACACCTGGGCGGCGGGATTCGTCGTGTCGCCGTAGGTCTCCACGATGGCGAGATAGCGGTCGTCGATCTGCCCGGGTCCGCGGAGGGCCTGTGGTTGGAGGTAAGCCGCCGCCATGGCGCAACTGGAGCTGAAACACATCCGCGGGCCCTGGCCCGTGGCGCTGTCGTTCTGGCTCAGGTAGGGCACTGCAAGCTGGGTGAGCATGGACCTCGCTCCTTGAAAACCCTGAAGGGTTCCGGGAGGCGGTGCCGACGGCTTCAGTTCTGCGGCCCGTTCCCTGGTTGACTCCGCTCTTGGCTGATCTCGCTGTTGTCGATGAGCCCGATCTTTCCCTGCAAGGGCTGCGGGACGTTCATTGAGCGCTCCACCCAGCACTACCGGCGGATGAAGGGACAGGTGCTCTGCTCTTCCTGCACGGATGCCCGGAGAGAGGCGGAGGCAGGCGCTCTGCGCCAGAGGCATCCGCTCCAGCGGGCCCTGATCCGGATCAGGCGGCTCTGGGGTGAGGAATGACCGGGACCCGCCTCGGAACCCTGAGGCGTTGTCTCTGCTCAACGCGATGGACTCTCGCCGTCTGGTGGTCTGGATCTCGACGGGGATCCTGGCCTTTCAAGGCATCACCCTGGCCTTTGATCTCCTCAATTGCACGGCCTTCAGCTGGATTCACCTCCAGCAGGAGGGTCTGCATGTCCCCCACGATCCCAGCTTCTGCATCCGGCCTCAGGGGCGGATCGATGAGGCGGTCAATCAGGGCCTGAGCATCCTTGCGGGCCTTGCCCTGGGGAGCTCCGTGATGGGGGTGGATCCCCCTGGCCGCTGACCTGTGTTCCCGGCGACCTGGCCCTGTTGTTCAGGGCGCACACCCAACCGGTGTTACGAGGCTTTACAATCAGTTCACGTTTCTTCAAGAACGCAGATCCATGGCTGACTCCAACTCCCGCTTCGGCTTCGTCAACTTCGCTGAAACCTGGAACGGCCGCCTGGCCATGATGGGCTTCGTGATCGGTCTGGCTACCGAGCTCCTGACCGGCCAGGGCATCCTCGGCCAGATCGGTCTGGGCTGAGCCCGGATCCTTCGGCCCCGGCCAAACCAAAGCCCCCGGAGCTGAGCTCCGGGGGCTTTTTGCTGCGCCGATTGATCGTGAGATCGTCAGGCGGCGGGCTGCCAGTCAGCGGCAGGGGGCTCCTTCTCGCTGTCCTTGAGGGAGGGGAACAGGTCCCGGATCGCACTGCAGAGGCGGGTCCGGGCTTCCTGCCGGAACGCCTCAGCCGCATCAGCGGGCAGGACGGGGTATCCCTTGTCCGTGTTCCCCTCGCCCCGCAGGGGCTTCCAACTGGTTTTCTCGTTCCGCTTGAGCTCCTCAAGCACCTCCATGAAGTCAAAGCTGGCCAGTCGGCCATTGCTGGCGGCCTTGCTGGCGAGCTCTTCTCGGATTGGGAGCAACTCCTTGGCCTTGAGGGTGTCGGGGAGACCCAGCACCGGCTCGTAGTAATCGATGGCCCGTAGTTCCTCGCTCAGGAGGATCGGCCAGGCACCCTGTTCCCCAGCGGAGAGGCCCTGCTCGGCGGCACTGCCGCTCATGGCATCCCGATAGAAGCTGAGCCAGCGGTAATAGGACTTGTCCTGGAGGCGCTTCTTTTCGGCCTTCCCGCTGACGATCTTCGGGAGGGCGGCTTCCGCCTTCCGCAGGAAGACGCGATCTTCGCGCTCCAGGTTGATGGCGCCCCAGCGGTGCCGGTATTCCCAGAGCTCTTCGTATTTGCGGACGTCTTCGGCGCTCCAGCCCAGAACTTTCAGTTCTTCAGCCCGATTGTTCTCGCTCGCTTGCACGCTTCGATGCTTGGGTTCAAAGGCACCCTAGGCCTTGACTTCCAGAGGGCAGGGGTTGGACCGATAGGGTCAATTCAGGCAGGCCTTTGTATGACCGACCCTTCGCAGCAGCTCGACCTTCAGGCGGTGGAGGGTGGCCCCATCGGCGTGATGATCTGCGGGCATGGCAGTCGCAACCGCCAGGCGGTCTCCGAGTTCGCCCAGCTGGCAGAAGGTTTGCGCCGTCATCTGCCGAACGTCCCGGTGGAATACGGCTATCTGGAATTCGCCAACCCGGTGCTCCGCGACGGGCTGGACAAGCTGCGCGAGGCGGGCTGCGATCATATCCTGGCCGTGCCCGGCATGCTGTTCGCCGCCATGCACGCCAAGAACGACATCCCATCGGTCCTCAACAGCTACTCCGCTGAGACCGGCCTGCGGATCGATTACGGCCGGGAGCTGGGGGTGGATCTCAAGATGATCCAGGCCGCGGGTGCCCGGATCCGCGAGGCCCTGGACCAGGCCAATGCCCAGCTGGAGGTCCCCCTGGCGGAGACCCTGCTGGTGGTGGTGGGCCGAGGCTCCTCCGACCCCGATGCCAATTCCAACGTCTCGAAGGTCACCCGGATGCTGGTGGAGGGCTTTGGCTTCGGCTGGGGCGAAACCGTGTATTCCGGGGTGACCTTCCCCTTGGTGGAGCCGGGCCTGCGCCATGTGGTCCGCCTGGGCTTCCGCCGCGTGATCGTCTTCCCCTATTTCCTCTTCTCCGGGGTTCTTGTCAGTCGCATCCGCATGCACACCCAGCTGGTGGCGGATGACCACCCGGAGGTGGAGTTCGTGGATGCCAGCTACCTCGGTGATCACCCCCTGGTGATCGACACCTTCAGGGAGCGGGTTGAGGAGGTGGTCCGCGGCGACACCCAGATGAACTGCTCCCTCTGTAAGTACCGCGCCCAGGTCCTGGGCTTTGAAACGGAGGTCGGGGCTCCCCAGCAGAGCCACCACCACCACGTGGAGGGATTGATCGAAGGCTGCACCCTCTGTGATCTCGAGTGCACCGGTGCCTGCCAGCCCGATGGCATCCCCATCCCCCTGGGGCATCACCATCACGATCACAGCCACGACCACGATCACGGGCACGATCACAGCCATGCCCATGACCACGATCACGGCCACGATCACGGGCACACCCATGCGCCCTATCCCCACGCCGAGCATCCGCTTGGGCCGCGCACCCTTTACAAGCCGCGTCCCAAATCGGAAGAAAACCCAGGGGAATAAGACCGCTCATGCGTCTCGGGTCCAGTCGAGTCCCGTGAGACTTCGCCACATCAGCCCTGCTTATCCGTTTTCGCTTTCCCCAGGGGCCTGCAGTTTTCCGCAACCCGGGCCCATATTTTCCACAGCTTGCGCGTCCTGCTTCGGTGCGGTAAGGCGTTTTCTGGGGATTGCGCGGTTTCGTTCAGTGCTCACTTGACAGGCGGTTCGCTCTGGCTAGAGGTCGCTCTGCGCCCCCCTGATACCAGCCTTGAGAACCGTGTGTTTGCAAGCGATCTCACGTGTTTCTCGTCGGCCTTGGTGATGTTTCAGTCCGCTTTGACGGCGGTGGTCGTTTTGTGGCTTGCTGGGCAGCGTTGCAGGTGCAAATTTGTTGGAGCCGGTCCGAGTGGATGAGTGTGGTGTGGAGCAGCAGGTCGCCTCGGAGAGCGCCTCTGTTGGTCCCGAGGAGGTGCTGGATCACCTCAGCCGCTGCCTCAAGCAGACCGACCCCGTAGCCACCCCTGAGGCCCTCAGCGGCGGTGCTGCCCGGATCAGCCTTGAGGCTGAGGTGCCCGAGGCCCTGTTCGACGGCATGAAGCTTTTCCTGCAGAGCCGTCCCGAGTGGGATCAGTACCGGGTGATCACCTCTGCCCTGGCGGGATTCCTGTTCCAGAACGGCTGCAATGACCACTCTGTGACGCAGCACTACCTCAACGGTCTGTTCATGCACCCCGGGGAGTGAGCCCTAAGCCGAGTTGCTCAGCTCAGATCAGAGTTCCCCTCGCTTGATCGCCTCTGCCGCGTGATCGCAGGCCCGCCAGGTGATCGCCATCTCCGTGAGGGTCGGGCTCTGCCAGCCGGCGCTGGGCCAGCAGCTCCCATCGGTGACCAGCAGGTTCGGGGTGCGCCAGAGCTGGTTCCAGCGGTTCAGAACCCCGTCGCTCTCCCGGTCCGCCATGGGGGCACCCCCCAGTTCATGGATGTAATAGCCCGGAGGAGGGGCCCCATCGGAGAGGGCCAGGCTGCCCTGCACCAGGGGCTCCAGCAGGGGCATCACAAACAGATCCGAGAGGGGTTGGATGGAGCCCCCGGCCGACCTCACCACCGCTTCCATGCGGGCCCGCATGTGCCCGACCATGGCCTTCTCGTTGTCCCCCCATTGGCAGTCGATGTGGGCAATCGGGATCCCGTAGGCATCGGTGCGCTCGGGGTGGAGGCTGACGCGGTTGTGCTCCTGGCTGAGCACTTCCCCATGCCCGATCAGGAAGCCCACCGCCGCCTGCCGGTTCCGCTTGAGGAGCTTCGGGGGATCGAAGCGTTGAACCCCGCACCAGAGCCCGTAGCCCCGCAGGAACGCCGAGGTGCTGCCGGGATCGAGGTTCACCGTGTTGGGGATGAAACAGCTGCCGGCTCCGGAGAGTTCCGTGCTGCCGGGCTCCCGTTGCGGGGGGAGGGCAAAAAAACAGCTGCTGGAGATGTGATCCATCAAGCCGATCCCCAGGCGCCCACTGACGTCCTCCAGGGCTCCGCGGCGCTGGGAGTTCAGCAGGAGACGGACGCTTTCAATCGTTGAGGCGCACACCACCACCAGCGCCGCCTTCTCCTGGAAGGGGACCCCGCTGAGGGCATCCACCGCTTCGACCCCCTCGGCGCGCCCGCTGGCGGGGTTGATCAGGACATGGCTCACAACGGCATTGCTGCGCAGTTGCACCCGCCCAGTGGCGAGCGCCCGGGCGAGTGCCCCCCCCTGGGAGCTGGACCGCGGCCATCCCCCTGCGCTGCGCAGCTCAAAGCCACGGGAGTGGATCAAGGGCAGATTCAGATCCCGTCGGATGCAGCTCTGCAGGTGCTCTTCGGCCGGGGTGAACGGCAGGGGGCTCTGGAAGCTCCCATCGGGCAGCTGCGGCAGGCCATCCCGTTGTCCCTTCACCTGCAGGAGGGTTTCCAGGCGCTCGTACCAGGGGGCCAGTTCGGCATGGCTGATCGGCCAGTTGATGCCATGGCCGTCGCGCTCGGCCGCTTTGAACTCGTAGTCGGAGAGCCGCAGGGTGATGCCTCCCCAGGTGAGGCTTTTCCCGCCCACTTGTCGACCCCGGGTCCACAGGAAGGGGCGATCGTCGGGGGTGGAGTAGGGGTTGAGCTGTTCATCGACGAACAGCTCAGGGTTGGCCTTCCAGTAGCCGGGGTGGTTGGCCGCAATCCTCTGCTTCCCGCTGCTGATGTTGGCGATGCGCCGCAGGCTGTTCAGCGGTTCGCTGCCGTAGGCCTGCCTGGTCTGCAGATCGGGTCCCGCCTCGAGCACGGTCACCTGGAGACCCGCCTGGGCCAGGGCCATGGCGGCCACCCCACCGGTGGCCCCGGATCCCACCACCAGCGCGTCGGCCATCAGGAGGGGGTGCTGGTTGGGGTGTTGCTGAGGTTGCTCGCCGTGTTCACCACCGTGGTGCGCAGGGCCAGCAGGGCATCGCCGATCGCCTCAACGCTCAGCCAGACCAGCACCGCAGCCCAGAGCAGGGGGTGCTGGCTGCTGGCGGGACCGGAAGGGTTGGGCGTTGGGTTCATGACGACCAATGGGAGGCAACAAAAAACCCCGGCGCTTCAGAGAAGGCCGGGGCTTTCGGAGTTGGTGGCGGGGGGCGGATTTGAACCACCGACCTTCGGGTTATGAGCCCGACGAGCTACCAGACTGCTCTACCCCGCGGCGACCTCAAAAGCATACACGGCAGCATGGGCTGGTCCGACGACCTGGGTCGCAGCGCGGCCTTCCACCTGCGATGGCGTTGCGTCTGCTGCTCGACAGTGCTGATCCGGCCGCCTGGGCCGAATGGCTGCCCTCGGGCCTGTTCCGCGGGGTCACCACCAACCCCACCCTGCTGCACCGCGCTGAACAGCCCTGCAGCATCGACAACCTCAAGGAGCTGACCCAGCGCGCCTTGGCTCATGGGGTTCAGGAACTGCATCTGCAGGCCTGGGGGGCGGATCTGGTGGGCTGCGGAGCTGCCCTGGCGGCGATCGCGCCCGATCGCATCTGGGTGAAGCTGCCCATCACCCGCCCTGGCCTGGAGGCCGCCCGGGACCTGCAGCAGCAGGGCTGCCGGATCACCTTCACCGCCTGCTACGAGCCCGCCCAGGTGTTGCTGGCCGCTGCTCTCGGGGCCGATTACATCGCTCCCTATCTGGGCCGCATCAGCGATCAGGGCCGTGACGGGCACGCGGAGATCATCACCATGCAGCGTTGCCTTCAGGCCCTCGGGTCCACCACCCGTCTGCTGGTGGCCAGCCTGCGCAGCGCCTCAGATCTGCCGCGCCTGGCGGCCGAGGGCCTGAACACCTTCACCATCAGCCCCGCCATTGCCGAGGATCTGCTGCAGGTGGAGGCCACGGAAGCGGCGGCCCTCCAGTTCGAACTCGATGCCGCCGGAGGCTGACCCTCGGCGCCGCCGGTTCAGTTCCCGTTGTCGAAGCGCAGCTCCCCGCTGACCTCCAGCTTCACGCCGGGGTTGGGGGCCAGGAACTGGCTCCCCAGGTCGTCCAGGGTCAGGGGGGTGAGCCATTCGAGCTGCTGCATCAGATGCAGGGCCACGGCGTGCTTGGCCCGGCTGGCCCCGTCTTCCACCTTGATCGCCAGCCCCATCCCCTCTCCGACCCGGCTGAGGCACTGGATCCCTTCCGCCCCGCCCTTGCTGAGCACCTGCCCATGACTGCTCCGCATCACAGCGGTGTCGAAGCGCCCCTCTCCCGCCACCAAGTCCGGGTGGGCCAGCATCGAACGGCTGAGGCGCTCCAGTTCCGGGTCCTGCCCGCCCCCGAGATGGGCAAACAGCAAAGCCATCTGGGCCAGCTGTAGCTGCAAGGTGGGGGCCCCGCAGTCATCCCGTGCGGTGACAAGCTCCGCCCCGGGCATCCCCAGCAGTTCTCCGACCCGCTTCAGGACCTGTTGCTGCAGGGGGTGATCGGTCTGCAGGTAGGTCTCCAGGGGCCACTGCATGCGGCGACAGGTGGCAAGGAACGCCGCGTGCTTCCCGGAGCAGTTGTGTTCCAGGGGGCTCTGCCGGCCACTGGGGGTGGGGCACTGCAGTTGCTCACTCTCCAGATCCGCCTTCCAGAGGATCTTGAAGGCCTCCCGGGCCTGGGCCGCTTCCCCGGCGTGGGAGGCACAGGCAATGGCCAGGGCCCGCTCATCGTGGTTCCCCTGGTCGGCGGCCCCACTGCTGACGAAGACCTGGGCCTGGAAGGGCTTGAGGGCCGATCGGATGAAACTCAGTTGCTGGGGATCTCCAGCCCGCATCAGGACGCGACCGCGCTGATCACAGACCACGGCGTGGACCCGGTGCAGGGACTCGCTGATGCCGTTCCGGGTGAGCCGCACCTCCAGGGGCGGGACCCCCGGGCGGTTGCTGGATCCGAAGCTGCTGGAGAAGGTCATGTCAGAAAGCCTGGCAGAGCCCGGTCGAGAGCAGGAGCAGGCCGACGGTGATCAGCAGGGCCCGCTGCAGGCGTTGCAGGATCGGCTTCACCTCATGGGTGGCCACCAGCAGGTCCTGTTGCCTCCAGGCCAGGGGTTTCTCCCAGACCTGCCCGTCGTACCAGCCCGATTCCTCGTACTCCACCGCGGTGGACATCAGGCGCCGCAGCAGGGTGCTCCAGCCCAGCCACTGCCGCACCAGCATCAACAACGGCACCAGAAACGCCCCGGCGGCCCCGGCGCAGGTGAGGGCCGGCAGGTTGTGCCGCAGGGTCCAGCTCCCGGTGGCCACCACCAGGCTGATGGGCATGGCGATCAACCAGCTGCGCAGCAGGGGCACCGCCAGGCCCCGATCTCCGTTGCTGGGCCAGGCGAAGAACAGGGAATCCTGGAGCTCGCGGAACTGCTCCAGGGGGCGCTGCTCCGGGGGGACCGGACAGGGGGTTGAGTCGCTCAGCTCCGGTGCGGGATCACTGCCTGCCATCGGATGCCTCGGAAGTCCGGCCTCAAGCCGGCGGAGCGTCGGCTGAGCCTACGAAGCTCTCCTTCTCCCCGTGGCCCCAGAACGACTCGAGGTCGTAGTAGCTCCGCTCATCCGGGGTCAGGGCATGGACGATCACCTCGCCGTAATCCAGCAGGATCCAGCGCCCTTCCTTCTGTCCCTCCTTCCGCAGGGGCAGGCGGCCACCGCTCTCCTCCTCGATCTTGTCCTCCACCGATCGGGCGATGGCGCGGACCTGGACATCGGAGAAGCCCGTGGCAATCACGAACCAGTCGGCGATGGAGGAGATCTCCTCCACCCGCAGCAAAACGATGTCCCCTGCTTTGCGGTCATCGCAGGCCTCGGCGGCGAGCAGGGCGAGCTGCTTGCTGTCGTCAAGGTTGAGCCGGGGGCGGCTGGGGTCGGGACTGGGCTTGGTGGTCGGGGCCTCAGCCATAGACGTTCTCGCTGCTCACGGAGTGACGGGATCCCTGCTGCTGTGCCATTTCAGCCCGGGCCTTTCCTGCACTCTTGCGCAGCGCCTCAAGCCGGTCCTCGTAGAAACCGCGCTTCTTCTTTTTGCGGGTCTGCTCCACCAGCTCCTTGAGGGCCCCACCCAGGCTCTTGTAGGCGTTGGGGAGGGTGTACCCGAAGCGGGTGGCCAGGTCGATCGCGCGCTCATCGGCGGCGATGGCGTCCTGCAGGCGCTTTTCTGAGTTGTTCTTGAGATAGAGCCGATAACCGGCGAAGCCCGACAGGCCGAGGGCCATCAGCAGGAGCAGGCCGTCCTGCACCCACAGCTCTCCGATCGCCCCACCGAGGCCGATCGCCAGGGCCGCCATCTCCCAGCCGTCGCGGGGAACGGAATCGTTCTGGATGCGCCCCACCTCATGCCAGAAGAGCAGGTTGCGGTGGTCGATCGCCAGGGCATCCCACTTCTGAAGATCCAGCTGGATCTCAACCTCGTCCCGTCCGATCTCCTCGATCGTGATCAGTGGAGGGTCGGCCGAGGCCGCGGCTTCCACAAACACCCAGCTCTGCATCTCGGGAGGCAGCAACCCCTTCAGGCGCTGGAGTTCGCTCATCTGGAAGCAACAGACGTATTGCCGATAACACTAGCCAGGCCTGGAAAGCAGGTCTGGTCTGCCCTTAACAGTGGGGGCCCGGCTCGCGTGAGAGGCTAGGCGGGTTTGGCTGCTGGAATTCCACCCATGCCCCGTCGCACGGATCTGCGTCGCATCCTGCTGCTGGGGTCCGGTCCGATCGTGATCGGGCAGGCGTGTGAATTCGACTATTCCGGTACCCAGGCTTGTAAAGCCCTGCGGGCCGAGGGTTTTGAGGTGGTGCTGGTGAACAGCAATCCCGCCTCGATCATGACCGATCCGGAGATGGCGGATCGGACTTACATCGAGCCCCTCACCGTCGATGTGGTGCGTCGGGTCATCGAAAAGGAGCGCCCCGACGCCCTGCTCCCCACCATGGGCGGTCAGACCGCCCTCAACCTGGCGGTGGCCCTGGCCAAGGACGGGACCCTCGATCAATACGGCGTTGAGTTGATCGGGGCCAATCTTCAGGCGATTGAGAAGGCGGAGGACCGCGACCTCTTCAAAAAGGCCATGGAGCGCATCGGCGTGGCCGTGTGCCCCTCAGGGATTGCCACCACCCTGGAGGAAGCCGAGGCGGTGGGGGATCAGATCGGGAGCTATCCCCGCATCATTCGCCCGGCCTTCACCCTGGGGGGGAGCGGGGGAGGTATTGCCTACAACCCCGAGGAGTTCCGGGCCATCTGCCTCAGTGGTCTCGATGCCAGCCCGGTGAACCAGATCCTGATTGAGCAGTCCCTGCTCGGCTGGAAGGAGTTCGAGCTGGAGGTGATGCGCGACACCGCCGACAACGTGGTGATCGTGTGCTCGATCGAGAACCTCGATCCGATGGGGGTTCACACCGGGGATTCGATCACCGTGGCGCCGGCTCAGACCCTTACCGACAGGGAATACCAGCGGCTGCGGGATCAGTCGATCGCGATCATCCGCGAGATCGGTGTGGACACCGGCGGCAGCAACATCCAGTTCGCGATCAACCCCGCCAATGGCGATGTGATCGTCATCGAGATGAATCCGCGGGTCTCGCGCTCTTCGGCCCTGGCCTCGAAGGCCACCGGCTTCCCGATCGCCAAGATCGCCGCCCGCCTGGCCGTCGGCTACACCCTCGACGAGATCCTCAACGACATCACCGGGAAGACCCCGGCCTGCTTCGAGCCCACCATTGATTACGTGGTCACGAAGGTCCCCCGGTTCGCCTTCGAGAAGTTCCGCGGCAGCCCGGCGGTGCTCACCACGGCCATGAAGTCGGTCGGTGAGGCGATGGCGATCGGCCGCAACTTCGAGGAGTCCTTCCAGAAGGCCCTCCGGTCCCTGGAAACGGGCCATGCGGGCTGGGGCTGCGACCGCCCCGATGCCACCCCCGAGCGCTCTGATCTTGACCGGGAGCTCCGCACCCCGTCCCCCGACCGCATCTTTTCGGTGCGCACGGCGATGGTGCACGGCTACAGCGATGCCGATATCCACCGGATCTCAGCGATCGACCCCTGGTTCTTGGCGAAACTGCGCCGGATCCTCGAGGCCGAGCAGCGCCTCCTGAAGGGCCGCAGCCTGAACGACCTCAATGCCGAGGCGTTCCTGTCGCTGAAGCAACTGGGTTTCTCCGATCGACAGATCGCCTGGGCCACCGGAAGCAAGGAGCTGGAGGTGCGCAACCGTCGCCAGGGCCTCGGGGTGAATGCGGTGTTCAAAACCGTTGACACCTGCGCCGCTGAGTTCGCCTCCACCACCCCGTATCACTACGCCACCTACGAGCGTCCGCTTGAGCGCCTGACAGACGACGGGACGCTCGAGCTGATCGCCCCTGAAACCGAGGTGCAGCCTGAAACGCGCCGCAAGGTGATGATCCTCGGGGGAGGTCCCAACCGCATCGGGCAGGGCATCGAGTTTGACTACTGCTGCGTCCATGCCTCCTTCGCCCTGCAGGACGAAGGCTTCGCCACGGTGATGGTGAACTCCAACCCGGAGACGGTCTCGACGGACTACGACACCTCCGATCGGCTCTATTTCGAGCCGCTCACGTTTGAAGATGTCCTCAACGTGATTGAGGCGGAGAAGCCGGAAGGGGTGATTGTTCAGTTCGGCGGGCAGACCCCGTTGAAGCTGGCCATCCCATTGCTGCGCTGGCTCCAGAGCCCGGCAGGGCAGGCCACTGGGACCCGCATCTGGGGCACCTCCCCCGAATCAATCGACACCGCAGAAGATCGGGAGCAATTTGAAGCGATCCTGCGGCGCCTCGACATCCGGCAGCCCCGCAATGGCTTGGCCCGCAGTGAAGCGGAGGCCCGGGCCGTGGCCGAACGGGTGGGCTACCCCGTGGTGGTGCGCCCCAGCTACGTCCTCGGAGGCCGCGCCATGGAGGTGGTCTACGGAGAGGAAGAGCTCAACCGCTACATGGTCGAAGCGGTGAATGTGGAGCCCGATCACCCCGTCCTGATCGATCAGTACCTGGAGAACGCCACTGAGGTGGATGTCGATGCCCTCTGCGATGCCACCGGACGGGTGGTGATCGGTGGGTTGATGGAGCACATCGAGCCGGCTGGGGTCCACTCCGGAGATTCCGCCTGCGCCCTTCCCTCGGTGAGCCTTGAGCAGGAGGCCCTGGCCACGATTCGTCAGTGGAGTGAGGCCCTGGCCCTGGCCCTGCAGGTCAACGGCCTAATCAACCTCCAGTTCGCCATCAAGGACGGGCTCGTCTACATCATTGAGGCCAATCCGCGTGCATCCCGCACCGTCCCATTTGTGGCGAAGGCCACCGGGGCCCCGCTGGCGAAGATCGCCAGCCAGATCATGTCGGGCAAGACCCTGGAGCAGATCGGGCTCACCATCGAACCCAAGCCCCCCCTGCAGGCGGTGAAGGAAGCGGTCCTGCCCTTTAAGCGTTTCCCCGGTGCCGATTCGATCCTCGGTCCCGAGATGCGGAGCACCGGTGAGGTGATGGGAACCGCCTCCAGCTTTGGTCTGGCTTACGCCAAGGCGGAGCTCGGAGCGAGTGAGGCCCTGCCCACCAGTGGGACCGTGTTCCTCTCCACCCACGACCGCGACAAGCAGGCCCTGCTGCCCGTAGCCCAGCGCCTGGCGCAGCTGGGCTTCCGCCTGGTGGCCACCGAGGGGACGGCGGCGAGCCTGCGTGAGGCGGGCCTCTCCGTTGAGACCGTCCTCAAGGTGCATGAGGGGCGCCCCAACATCGAGGATTCGATTCGCTCGGGGGAGATCCAGTTGGTGATCAACACCCCGGTGGGCCGGCAGGCCGCCCACGACGACAAATACCTCCGCCGCGCCGCGATCGATTACGCCGTCACCACCGTGACCACCCTCGCCGGCGCCCGCGCCGCCGTTGAAGGCATCGCGGCCCTGCAGGGACAGGAGCTCGAGGTGGCGGCCCTCCAGGACATCCACGCCTGAGGGCGGTGGCCTCGCTGAACCCCCTACGCTGACAAACCCGCCCCAGACCTAGCCGTGACCGTTGCCCCCAGCCCTGCCGTGATCACCGCCGGCAGCGATTGCAGCGCTGCTTTCCGCGCCGCCTACGAAAACCGCTACACCTGGGCCCCTGGTTTTGGCGGCTACAGCGGTCGCTGCGTCTGGGAACAGGGCGATCAGCGCGTGGAGGGCACCTTCACGGTGGGCGCTGACCTCAAGGCCCAGGTGGAGGGCATCGACAACGAGGAGATCCACAAGGCCATCGCCTCTCAACTGTGGGAGGTCTGCATTCACCGGGTCCGCCGCAGCTTCGAGCAGACCCATGGCGAGAACACCTTCACCGCCGGCGACACCGATGCGGTGGGCACCGAGGTGATCGTGGGCGGCAAGAACGCCGGTGATCGCTACCGCATCAAGGGGGATGTGGTAACGATGGTGCACCGCCACATCCACGGCACCGTGGTGACGATCTTCACCGAGAGCACCACCGACACCGGCAGCGGCTACCTCAGCCGCAGCTACACCAGCCAATACGCCGATCCCGCCAGCGGTGCGGCCCGCGGCGGCAAGAGCACCTTCACCGACACCTTTGTCCCCCTGGCCGGCGAAGGCCCCTGGGTCCTGAGTGAGCGGGTGGTGGAGACCGAGGCCTTCGCTGAGACCCCCGCTGGTCGTCAGGTCTTCCGTTTCGAAGACCTCAAGGCCAATAGCTGATCCAGAGCGGATGTGACACGATCCCGCCAGGTCTTGCCTGCGGGGTTGCGTGCAGCAGTTGCTGAATCAGATCAATGGTGTGGTCTGGGGACCGATCACCCTCTGGTTGATCGGCCTCACGGGCTTGTACCTGATGCTGGGGCTCCGCTTCATGCCGCTGCGCCGCATTGGTTTTGCGGTGCGGCAGACCCTCGGTTCGATGCGCCATGCCTCGGGTGAGGGCGATGTCAGTGCCTTTGCCTCCTTGATGACCGCCCTGGCCGCCACTATCGGCACGGGCAATGTGGCGGGGGTGGCTGGAGCGATCGGCGTCGGGGGCCCCGGTGCGGTCTTCTGGATGTGGCTGATTGCCCTGGTCGGGATGGCCACCAAGTACGCCGAGTCGCTGCTCGCCGTGCATCACCGCGAGGTGGACGAATTGGGTGAACACGTCGGTGGACCGATGTATGTCATCCGCAATGGCCTTGGCAAGGGCTGGGGTTGGTTGGCGGTGCTGTTCGCCCTGTTCGGCACCCTCGCTGGCTTCGGGATCGGCAATGGGGTCCAGGCCCATGAGCTGGCCAAGGCGCTGAACCTTGCCTTCGGCATCCCCCCTCTGGCCACGGGCATCGTGGTGGCTGCGATCACCTTTGCGGTGATCATCGGTGGCATCGAGCGGATTGGCCGGGTCGCCTCCGCTGTGGTGCCGTTTATGGCGATCGTCTACGTCGGGGGAGCCCTCACGATCCTGTTGGCCCATCTCGGAGAGATCCCTGCAGCCCTGGGCCTGATCCTGAGGGATGCCTTCAGTGCCCAGGCCCTGGCCGGCGGGGCCATCGGCGTGATGATCCAGAAAGGGATCGCCCGTGGGGTGTTCTCCAACGAAGCGGGCCTCGGGACCGCCCCCATCGCTCAGGCCGCCGCCAAGCCCGGTGATCCGGTCCTGCAGGGCTCCGTGGCGATGCTCGGCACCTTCATCGACACGATCATTGTCTGCACGATGACCGCTCTGGTGATCGTGATCAGTGGTGCCTGGTTGCCGATGGAGGGCGCCACTGCTCCCCAGGGGGTGGCCCTCACCATGGCGGCCTTTGACTGGGGCTTGCCGGGGGGATCCTGGCTGGTGACCTTCGGCACCGTCTTCTTCACCGCCACCACGATCCTGGGCTGGGGTTACTACAGCGAGCGCTGCCTGGAATTTCTGGTGGGGGTGAAAGGCATCAAGCCCTTCCGCCTGGTCTGGGTGGCCGTGGTGGTGCTGGGTTCGGTGGCCAGCTTTGATCTGATCTGGACCATCGCCGACATCCTCAACGGCCTGATGGCGATTCCCAACCTGATCAGCCTCCTGCTCCTCAGCGGAACGGTCTTTCAGCTCACCCGCCGCTACGACTTCAGCGCGGCACGGGGCCGCGACTGAGTTGTGCGTTGACCGTTGGCTAGCGCCTGGCTAGTCCCGGGGCAGACCGGTGGTCGGTTTACGCGCCCGCTTGAGCCGCATGGACCGGACTGCTTCCCAGCTCGCCTCGCCATGCACGACCGTTTTCATCCGGGTTCGCCATTGGGCAAAGCCATCTTCTGGCTGTGCTTGATGGCCTACGGCCTCCACGTGATCGAGGAATACGACCTGGGTTGGCAGCCTTGGGCTGAGTCGGTCCTCGGGCTCCCGGTGACGTGGGGCGACTTCTACATCACCAATGGCTTCGGGGTGATTCCCCTGGGATTTCTCGCTGGTGCTGTGGGCTGGCAGGTCCCTGCCGCAGCCCTGTTGCTTCCCGGGGTGATGTTGGTGAATGCCGTGGGTTTTCACGTGCTCCCTGTTTTGCGCACCGGAGCGTTTTCACCGGGGCTGATCACGGCGCTCTTGTTGTTCTTCCCGCTGGCCGGGTGGTGCGTGATCACCGCATTCCTCCACTACCGCAAGGCCCTGTTGCTGGCCATGCCCCTGTCGGTCCTGATCATGGCCTTCCCGGTGGTGATCCTGTTGCTCAAGCCCGTCCTTGGATACAGCTGAGCGGTGCCCCCTCAGTGCTCCAGGTTGCAGCTCACCGCCAGCTCGAAGGGCACGCAGCTGTTCGGGAGCTCCAGCAGCTGGGCGGTGAGGGAGGCGATGTCGCTGGGTTGGCTCATGGCTTCCTTGGGCATGGCGTTGACGGCGGCCGCCATGTCGGTGTTCACCCAGCTGGGGCAGATCGCGGTGACACGGATGCCCTGCTCCCAGCCCTCGTTGCGCATGGTCTGGCAGAGGCCCATCAGGGCGAACTTGCTGGCGGTGTAGCCCGCCAGGCGCCCCTTGGAGCGTTTCCCGCTCATCGACACCAGCACCACAATCCGCCCGGATCCATGGGCAGCGATGTGGGGCCAGGCTGCGCGGGTGAGGGTCCAGGGCCCCATCACATTCACATCCCAGAGCTGCTGGATGTCTGTGGCCTGACCTGGTTCAAACAGCAAAGGGACCCGTGAGAACACCCCGGCGCAGTGCACCAGCGAGTCGATCGCCCCGAAGTGGGCCATGCTGGCCGTCACCCAGGCCTCAGCACTGCCTGCATCACTCGCGTCATAGGGGTGCAGCAGCACCCGCTCGGATCCAGCCCGCTGGGGATCCAGGCTGCTGCCCTTGAGGGCCTCCAGGTCCCGGATCCCCAGGCTGAGCCGATGCCCATCGGCGAGCAGCCGTTCGGCGATGGCCCGCCCGATGCCTCGGCTGGCCCCGCTGATCAGGATCGTCCGGGTCATCTAGTTGGGCATGGTGACGAATTCTTCGGCCACCGTGGGGTGCAGGGCCATGGTGCGATCAAAGTCGGCCTTGGTGGCTCCCATGCCGATCGCAATCGCCGCCATCTGAATGATCTCAGCGGCGTGCTCCCCCACCATGTGGCAGCCCACCACCTTGCTGCTGGCACTCTCCACCACCAGCTTCAGGAGCACCTTGGGGTCCCGGGCCGGCAGGGCCTGGCTCATGGGCCGGAAGCGGGCCCGGTGAACCTTGACCCCATCAGCACCGAAACGCTCGATCGCCTGCTCCTCGGTCAGCCCGACCCCGGAGAGTTCCGGCTGGGAGAACACCGCGCTCGCCACCAGGTTGTGGTCCACCTGCCTTGGCTTGTGTCCCCAGATGGTGTCGGCCAGGGCCCGGCCTTCATCAATGGCAACCGGGGTGAGGTTGATCCGATCGGTGACGTCTCCGACGGCGTAGATGTGGGGCACGTTGGTGCCCTGAGCTGCATCCACCGGGATGCGGTGGCCTTCGCGGGCCACCCCGGCGGCCTCGAGGTTGAGGCCTTCCAGGAAGGGGCGGCGCCCCGTCGCCAGCAGGACCCCATTGCAGCCAAAGCGCTCCCCGCTCTGGCTGATCACCGTGAGATCACCAGGGCTCCCTTCGATGGCGGATGGGCTGTGGGTGAGTCGGATGTCGATCCCATCGGCCTGCATCGCCTCCTGCACGGCCCTGCCCGCTTCCAGGTCAAAGCCCCGCAGCAGGTGATCACCGCGCACCAGCTGGGTGACCTGCACCCCCAGGCCATTGAGGATGCCGGCGAATTCACAGGCGATGAAGCCGGCCCCCACCACCACCACCCGCTCCGGTAGGCGTTCGAGCTCGAACATGTCGTCGCTGACCCAGCCCAGTTCCGCCCCGGGAATGTTGGGCCGATGGGGACGCCCTCCAACGGCGATCAGGATTCGCTCGGCCTGCAGCCGGCGTCGTTCCTCGCCCTGAGGGCTCAGCACGCTGATCGTCCGCTCATCGGCGAAACGCCCCCAGCCGCGGACCAGCTCAACACCGGCTTTCTCCAGGAAGCCGATGTGCAGTTGATTGAGGCGATCCACCTCGGCCCGCACCCGGCGCAGCAGATCGCTGCTGTCGTGGCTCACGGCTCCCACGCTCCAGCCGTAGCTGGCTGCATCGTCGAGCTGATGGCGTACGGCGGATCCGTAAACCATCAGTTTTTTAGGTACGCAGCCGCGGATCACGCAGGTGCCTCCCACCCGATCCCCCTCGACAATCGCCACCCGCGCCCCGTAGCTGGCTGCCCGCTTGGCCGCCGCCAGTCCACCGGAGCCGGCCCCGATCACCACCAGGTCGAAGTGCTCGCTCATGTCGAAGGGAGGCGGATGACTGACCACTGCCCCTTAAGCGTATAGCCATGCTGTTATGCGCATATGCAACTAACGTGATTCATCTCAGGAACAGCGCCCATTCCTTCGCTCAGGCCTGCGAGCGGGTGCCCGCCGCCTGTCAGTCCCAGGGCTATGGCGTCCTTGCGCAGCACAACGTGGGGGACACCCTGCGGAGCAAGGGCATCGACTACGCCGGGCAGTGCGTCGTCTTCGAGATCTGTCAGCCCGCCCATGCGGCGGTGATCCTCCAGATCGATCCGACCCTGGCTTCCGCCTTGCCCTGCCGCCTCGCCGTCACCCAGCAGGGATCGGACCGGCGGGTCGCTGCCCATTGAGCAGGCCCCGTTGCCGTCATCGGGCCCCTTAGAACAGGTTGAGCTTTTGGCCCCGGGTGGATGTCTGCCGCGATTGCTGATCCCCTCAGCTGGCAGGACCTGCAGGAGCTCCTCCCTCCCCAGGATGAGGCTCAGCTGCTGCAGGCCCGGATCGAAGGGCCCACCAACGCCCAGGCCCGCCTGCGCCTGTTCGGTCGGCCGGAATCAGAGGTGCGCGTCACCCTCTACCGCGACCATCACGCCTGGTGCCCCTACTGCCAGAAGGTCTGGCTCTGGCTTGAGGAGAAGCGGATCCCCTACCGGATCCGCAAGGTCACGATGTTCTGCTACGGCGAGAAGGAGCGCTGGTACAAGCAGATCGTTCCCTCCGGCATGCTCCCGGCCCTGGAGCTCGATGGGTCCTTGATCACGGAAAGCGATCAGATCCTGCAGGCCCTTGAGCAGGCCTTCGGGCCCCTGGAGGCCGGTCTCAGTGATCCGGATGTGTTCCCCCT
>JAURGL010000040.1 GCA_030833825.1 Vulcanococcus sp. SFB_649D_100_25
GCCAACGGCGTCTCAGCAACCTGGTGAACGCTCCGTTCCCCGTCACCCTGGAGGCCCTTGAAGCGGTCCGGCTGCAGCCCCCCTGGCCCTTTGATCTCGAGCAGACCATCGTCCGCGGTTTTCAGGACAACCCCCAGCTGCAGGCCCTGCAATCCGCGCGCCAGGCCCTGCTCCGTCAGGCTGATCGCCGGGCGGCGGAGCTCCTGCCCCGTCTGGGTTTGTTTGCCACCGGTGGCTATCTGGCGGCGCAATCCACCTCCCCCTTGATCGACCTCAATGGCTGCTGCAAGGGGCCGGCCTACGTTCCCGGCGTCAACGGGGACAGCGGGGAATGGGCGGCGGGGGTCCTGCTGAACTGGCGGCTCTTCGATGCCGGCATCACCTCAGGTGCGGTGGCCGCCAGCCGGGCGGCCGCCGAGCGCACCGCGCAGACCGAGGCCTCGGAGCGCAACGCCATCCGGCAGCGTCTGGAGAGCGCCTACTACGACCACCGCGCTGCCCTCAGCCAGATCATTGCTGCCAATGCCTCGTTTCGTGCAGCTCGGGAGGCTTATCGCGACAGCCGGGCCCGCTATGAGTTTGGCCTTGCCGATTACACCGATCTCTCCGACACGATCCGCTCCCTGACGACGGCAATGGAGCAGCGGGCGGAGGCGATGACCCTGGCGAATGTCAGTTATGCCCAGCTCCTCCGGGAACTGTTGCCGGTGCCAACCCGGCCCGGTGAGCCGGTGAGCTTGCCGATCACCCTCGCTAACTAGGGGCGCGCCAGGGTGTTGACGGTTGCATGGGCGGTGGAACCAGCCCGCAGCGGGTGCCTGCTGTTTTGCTCCAGCCGGATGCGGACAGGAAAGCGCTGAGGCACCTTGACCCAGTTGCCTGTCGCGTTCTGGGGGGGGAGCAGGGAGTAGTAGGCACCGCTCCCCTGGCTGATGTTGATCACCCTGCCGCGGAAGCTGACGCCTGGGTACATATCAAGACTCACCGTCGCCGGCATGCCATCGCGGATGCGATGGATCTGGGTCTCCAGGTAGTTGGCATCGACCCACCAGTGGTTGTTGTCCACCAAGGTGAACATGGCCTGGCCAGGTTTCACATACTGCCCAACGCGGATGCTGAAGTTGTTGCTTACATAGGCATCCATCGGGGCGTAATAGCGCGTGTAGTTGAGATTCACCTTGGCGTTGCCAACGGCGGACCTGAGGGCGCGGATGTTGGCCTCCTGCTCGTTGATTTGTTTTTGCAGACGCCCTAGCTCGAGCGTGGCGCTTTTGACCTTCGCCTTGGCTTCCAATTTGGAGGCCTCAAACTCCTGCGCTTTCTCCAGGGAGACCACCTGCTGCTGCTCCAGGTAGGCGTAGCGCTGTTGATTGAGGTCGATGATCCACTGGCTGGCCTGTTGGTCCTTCAGGGCCTGGCGTGCTTGCAGGAGTTGCTGCTCCAGGGCGCCCTTCTGGGCAATGGCCGCATCCAGCTGATGCTGCTCCTGATCCACGCTCAGCTGAAAGGGGAGCGGCACGATTTCGTAGAGGAGCTGCCCCTTCTTGACGTAGGCGTTGGGCTCCACCTTCACGGTCTTGATGTAGCCCTCGACATAGGGCGACACCGTCACGGTGTAGGCATGGACGTAGGCGTCGTTGGTGTTGGGGAAGAAGTGGTTGTGGGTGAAGTAGATCCCCAGTCCCGCTCCCACGACGCCAACGGCTCCGGCTGCAATCAGCCTTGTGGATGGTCGTTTCCCCGCGTTGCTGGCACCCGTCACGCTCACGATCTGCCAGGGGCATCGACCGGGCCCAGATTAGTTGGGCCGACTGGTTTGCGCTGCGCTTTGAGGACTGCGGTGCAACAGGGGAAGCACGGAGAGCACCAGCAGCACCACCCCCACCATGGTGGCGATGTTGATGAAGGTCACCACCGCCACCTGTTTGGCGATGGCTTTGTCGATCAACGCGAGTGATCCTTGCGACCAGAGGTCGCCCTGGATTCCCAGCGGGTGTCCCCTGAGGGGCATCTGAAAACTCTCCAGGGCGCCATGGGCCGCAAAGGTTTGCTCGCGGAAGCGCTCCCAGCTGCCCTGGCTGCTGACGGTGCTGATGGCTGAACTCACCCCTCCTGAGAGGGCCTTGGAGATGTTGGTGCAGAAGAACAGCACGGAGCTGGCGCTGGTCATCAGCTCGGCGGGCATGGTCGAGAACGACATCTGAATCTCCAGGCAATTGATCAGGGCGAAGCAGGCACCCACCGCAATCAGCTGAACCGTGATGTTGCTGTTGTCCTGTTGGGCTGAGGTGTAGGCCATCCACAGAGCCGTGAGGGCGAAGCAGAAGATGGCTGAAGCACACAGTTTTTTCTTGGCGGCAATGCTCCTGGCAATCAGATAGGGGCTTGCGCCGGGAGTCACCATCAGCCCGGTGAGGATGGCGGAGGCCACGAACGGAACAAAGGCCCAGGCATAGTTCTCGATCGTGTTATCCACAACGGTGACGAGGAAGTTGGGCACGATCGCGAAGATCATGAACAGAAAAAACATCACGGAGCTCAGGTTCACCGTGCTCACGCAGTAGTTGATGTCTTGGAAGATCCGCAGATTGATCAGCTTCGGCACGCTGACCGTTCTCCAGCCGAAGAGACCGATCAGCAGCAGGGCGCTCCAGAGCATCACCACATAGGTCGCGCTCTGAAACCACTCCCGTTGATTGCCGACCACCAAGGAGAGGGCCAGCAGTCCAAAGCCCCCCGCCATCAAGCCGTAGCCCAGCCAGTCGATTTCCGCTTCGGGGTTGCCCGCCGAGGCAGGCATCAGCCTGGCGATCACGGCCACCGCTGCCAGCGCCGTGAGCCCCAAGCCCACATACAGCACTCTCCAGCTCAGGTACCAGGTCACAAAAGCGGAGAGGGGGATGCCGATGCTGGATCCACTGACCAAGGCCAGCGCCACCAATCCCTTGCCCATGGGGGTGTATTTCTCCCCCAGCTGTCCCCCCAGATAGCCCCCGGCCGCCGCCGGGATCACCCCGGCTCCCAGCCCCTGGAGCACGCGCATCGCGATGAAGAGTTGGGGGTCAGTCGCACAGGCACTGATCAGACAGGCCACCCCAAAGAGGCCGGGCCCCACCGTGGCAATCGCCTTGGAGCCCACCCGTTCCCGCAGGCTCCCCAGCAGCGGCATGATCAGCGCCGCTGGCACCAGGAACGACACCATGAACCACTCCGCCAGGTAGGGCGTGCCGCCGATATCGCCGCTGACATAGAGGTGCGCTGGAACGCCCACCGAGTCGGTGGAGAAGAACACCAGCTCAAGCACCAAAAAGCAGACCGCCACCACGCCTCGGTTGGTGAGCCAGAAGCTGCCGGGTTGGCCAGGGGCGGCTGCGCTCAAGGCAGGAGGGGTGAGATCACCACAGTGTTGCCACGCCTGTCTTGCCGTGCAAAGCGGAGAATGGAGGCAATGCCGTTGCTCGTCATGTCTGCCACCCATCGCCTCGGCCATGTCGCCCTGCGCGTGCAGGACATGGAGCGGGCCAAGCGCTTCTACCTCGGGCTGGGCCTGCGCCTGACCTGGGAGGCCGACGATTGGTGCTACGTCCAATGGCCCTCCAGCGGGGAGGGCATTGCCCTGTTAAGCCCGGACTACAAAGCTGCAGGCCCCCACTTCGCCTTCCATTTCCAGGACCGAGCTGAGGTGGATCAGATCCGAGAACAACTGGTCGGCCAGGGACACAGTTGCGGGCCGGTCCATGACCACCGCGATGGCACCGCATCCTTCTACATGCAGGATCCGGAGGGGAACTGGCTGGAGATGCTCTATGAACCTGCAGCTGGCCTGCCGTCCAACATCGGCGCCGCACCGATTCCTCTGAGTTACTCGTGACGGCGGAGACGCAGACGTCGATTCAACGGGAGGCGCTTGAGCTGCTGGAGTGGCCGCGTCTGGCCCAGCACGTCGCCAGCTTCGCCAGCACGGCCGCGGGGCGCACCCTCGCCGCGGCGTTGCCGCTGGCGGCCAGCCGTGAGGACAGCCTGCGCTTGCTGGCTGAAACCACGGAATTGCTCGCCCTCGATGGACTGACCGAAGGGGGGTTGAGTTTCCAGGGGGCGGCCGATTTGCGGCGAACCCTCTTGCTTTGCGCCAAGGGTGGCGTTGCCAGTGGCGATGACCTATTGGAGGTGGCCTCCACGCTGGCTGCGGCCCGGCGGCTGCGGCGCCAGATCGACGATCCGGAGCTGCGTCCCATCAGCACAGCCCTGGTGGAACCCCTCCGTACCCTGCCCGAGCTGGAGCAACGCCTTCGCTTCTGCATCGAAGACGGTGGTCGCGTGGCAGATCGCGCCAGCCCCCCCCTGTCGGAGCTTCGGCGTCAGATTGCCGCAGCGCGCGCCGAGCGCCGTGATCGGCTCAATGAGCTCCTGCGCCGCTACGCCTCCTTGTTGCAGGACAGCGTGATCGCCGAGCGCAACGGCAGGCCGGTGCTGGCGGTGAAGGCCGGAGCCGGTAGTCAGCTCCCTGGTCTGGTGCATGACAGCTCGGCTTCCGGCAGCACTGTGTTCATCGAGCCGCAGCCGGTCATTGCCCTGGGGAATCGCATCCGCCAGCTGGAAGGGGAAGAGCGGGACGCCGAACGGGTGGTGTTGCAGGAGCTCAGCACCCTGGTGGCCGAGGAGGTCCCGGCGCTGGAGCATCTCCAGCAGGTCCTGGTGCAGCTGGATCTTGCGGTGGCTCGCGCCCGCTATGGCGCCTGGCTCGGAGCGGTGCGGCCTGAGCTGGAGGCTGACCCGCTGGCCCCCCTGCAACTCGAGGGACTGCGTCATCCCCTGCTGCTCTGGCAGGAGAAGAAGCTGGGGGAGAAGGCGGTGGTGCCCGTCTCCGTGCGGGTCAGCAGGGATCTTCGGGTGGTGGCCATCACGGGTCCCAACACCGGTGGCAAAACGGTCACCCTCAAGAGTGTTGGCCTGGCTGCCTTGATGGCCCGTGCTGGTCTGTTCCTCCCCTGTCAGGGGACGCCGCGCCTGCCCTGGTGTGCGCAGGTGCTGGCGGACATTGGCGACGAGCAGTCTCTCCAGCAAAGCCTCTCCACCTTCAGCGGCCACGTGCGGCGGATTGCGCGGATTCTGGAGGCTCTTCCTGCAACGCAGTCAGCCCTTTCCGAGTCCGCTGGTGCATCCCTGGTGCTGTTGGATGAAGTCGGGGCGGGTACGGACCCCACTGAGGGCACGGCGCTTGCCATTGCCCTGCTGAGGCAACTGGCGGATCGGGCCCGGCTCACCATCGCGACCACCCACTTCGGGGAGCTGAAGGCCCTCAAATACAACGACCCGCGGTTCGAGAACGCCTCGGTGGCATTCGATGTGGAGAGCCTGTCGCCGACTTACCACCTGCAGTGGGGGATCCCGGGCCGCAGCAATGCCCTGGCCATTGCCACCCGTCTTGGCCTGGATGCCGCCGTCCTGGAGGAGGCCTCCACGCTGCTGGCTCCCCGTGGTGAGGGGGAGCTCAACCAGGTCATCGCTGGATTGGAGAGTCAGAGGCAACGGCAGCAGGAAGCTGCCGAAGAGGCCGCGGCGTTGCTGGCCCGCACGGAGCTTCTGCACGAGGAGTTGCTGCAGCGCTGGCAGCAGCAGAAGGAACAAAGTGCGGAGCTGCAGGAGCAGCGCCGGCAGCAGCTGGAGCGCTCCATTCGTGATGGCCAAAAGGAAGTGCGGCGCATCATTCGTCGACTGCGTCATGGCCAGGGCGCCGATTCCAGCAGCCTCGGTGAAACGGCCCGCCGCGCTGGGCAGAAGCTCAAGCAGCTGGAGCAGCAGCATCGGCCGCTTCCGGAGAGACGTGAACACCGGGGATGGCTCCCCAAGGTGGGGGATCGTGTGCGGGTCCTCTCCCTCGGCAAGGCAGCAGAGGTGCTGGCGCTCTCGGAGGACGGCCGGGAGCTCACGGTCCGCTGCGGTGTGATGCGTCTCAACCTGGAGCTCTCCGCGATTGAGGGGCTCCATGGCGAAAAACCGGAGCCGCCCCAGGCCCAGGTGGCGATCCGCAGTCGCCGTAACCCCGCCAGCCGTGGCCCTGAGGTCCGCACGGAGCGCAACACCATCGATGTCCGCGGCATGCGCGTTCACGAAGCGGAAGCAGCGGTCGAGGAGCATCTGCGCGCTGCCAACGGTCCCGTTTGGGTGATCCATGGCATCGGCACCGGAAAGCTCAAGCGCGGCTTGCGCGAGTGGTTGGCCGGCGTGAGCTACGTGGAAAAGGTCAGCGATGCGGCCCAGGCCGATGGCGGCCAAGGCTGCAGTGTCATCTGGGTGAAGTAGCCCTGGCCCTCAGCTGCTGAAGCTGGGCAGCTGTGGTTCGGGGCTTGAGCTTGCTCCCTGGGGGGCCTGGGGCATCGGCAGGGCTTCTCCCGCTTGATCGAACAGGCGCCAGCCACTGGCTTCCACCTCCAGATGCACCGTTTCCCCTGGGACCAGGGTCTGGTCGGGTTCAGCGCGGAGTTGGACAAGATGGTCCCCCTCCTGCAGGCGGCAGGTCAGCACTTGCTCGTTCCCGAGGCCTTCCACGTGACAGATCTCCGCCGGCAGATTGCGGTTGGTGGCGGGTGCCAGGCGTAGATGCTCCGCCCGCAATCCTCCTGTGAGCTCCTCTGCCCCCCCGCGGGCATCCCATGCCAGCAGGGTCTCGGCGATCGGCCCCTCCAGCAGAAAACGCTTGCTGCCGAACTGCAATTGCCCCTGCCCCACACTGCGCACGGGCAGGAGATTCATCGGTGGGCTGCCGATGAATTGGGCCACGAACAGATTGCTGGGCCACTGATACAGCTCCATCGGTGTGCCCAGTTGCTGCAGGCAACCCCGGTTGAGGACCGCGATGCGATGGCCCATGGTCATCGCCTCCACCTGGTCGTGGGTGACATAGACCGTGGTGGTGCCCAGTCGACGTTGCAGTTCGACGATCTGGCCCCGGGTGCCGGTCCGCAACTTCGCGTCGAGGTTGCTGAGGGGTTCGTCCATCAGGAACACCGCGGGTTGCCTCGCGATGGCCCTCCCGAGGGCGACCCGTTGTTTCTGGCCCCCCGAGAGCTCCTTGGGCATTCGATCCAGCAGATGGTCGAGCTCCAGGGTGTTGGCCACGTCCTGAATCCGCTGCGCGATGCGCTCCTCGCGACTTGAGGGAACCCGCAGGACCCGCGGCAGACCTCGGCCGGCGCGATGCAGGGCGTCGGTGAGTTGTTGGATGCTTGTGCGCTGGTGCTGGCGCCTCAGGCCGAAGCCGATGTTGTCGGCAACGCTCAGATGGGGGTAGAGGGCGTAGCTCTGAAACACCATGGCCACATCCCTCTGGGCCGGGCGGAGCTGGGTGACCCGCCGGTCGCCCACAAAGATGTCACCGCTGCTCGGCGCCTCCAGGCCCGCTAACAGCCTCAGCAGGGTGCTCTTGCCGCAGCCGGATGGGCCCACCAGCACCAGAAACTCGCCGTCCTTGATCGAGAGATCCAGCTGGCGCAGCACCTCAACGGCTGTGCTTCCACGCCTGGGTGGGTAGGTCTTGCTGACCTGATGGAAGCGAACCTCTGCCAAGAACGGGCTTCACGGCGGCCCGATCCTAGGGTTGGTCAAATGCAGTTCATTGATCAGGCCCGGATCGCCGTGCGGGCTGGCCGCGGCGGCGACGGTATTGCGGCCTTCCGCCGGGAAAAATATGTGCCGGCGGGCGGTCCCTCCGGCGGGGATGGCGGCCGCGGCGGTGATGTGTGGCTGGAGGCGGATCCCAACCTTCAGACCCTGCTCGACTTCAAATACAAGCGCCTGTTTGAGGCGGTGGATGGTCGCCGCGGCGGCCCGAACAAGAGCACCGGTGCCAGTGGTGACTCCCTCACGATCAAGGTGCCCTGCGGTACGGAGGTCCGGGATCAGCGCACCAACATCCTGTTGGGGGACCTGACCGATAAGGGGCAGCGCCTGCTGGTGGCCGTTGGTGGGCGCGGTGGCCTGGGCAATGCCCACTACCTGAGCAACCGCAACCGAGCGCCAGAGAAGTTCACCGAGGGCCGGGACGGTGAGTTGTGGTCCCTGCAGCTGGAGTTGAAGCTGCTGGCGGAGGTGGGGATCATCGGCTTGCCCAATGCAGGCAAGAGCACCCTGATCTCAGTCCTGTCGGCGGCACGCCCGAAGATTGCCGATTACCCGTTCACCACGCTGGTTCCCAATCTGGGCGTTGTGCGCAGGCCCACCGGGGATGGCACTGTCTTTGCGGATATTCCTGGTCTGATCGCCGGCGCCGCCCAGGGCGCTGGATTGGGGCACGACTTTCTGCGTCATATCCAACGCACCAAGCTGCTGATCCATCTGGTGGATGCGAGCTCCGATGACGTGGTGCGCGATTTCCAGGTCGTCCAGCAGGAGCTCAGTGCCTACGGCAATGGACTGGATGAGCGTCCCTGTCTGGTCGCCCTCAACAAAATTGAGCTGCTGTTAGAGGAGGAGCTGTTGGAGAAGCGTCAGGAGCTTGGGGACCACTGCGGCCAAGCTGTCCTGGCTATCTCTGCTGCCACGTCAAAGAATTTGGACCAGCTCCTCGCCAGAACCTGGAAGGAGCTAGGGATCTGAGCGGCTGGTCAGGCTCTAGACCAGCACGCTCAGAGCGATTGGAACCGAGAGGGTTCCGAACGCGGTTGGATCAGTCGTCGTAGACGAGGCACTCAGGCGCCTCGGGGTTCAGATCGCAGAAGACCTCCATGGGGGTCGGATCGTGGCTGTCCTCGGGGTGGTGGGCCTTGTACTCCTCAAGGCCTTTCACTTCCTCTTCGAGGTGGCGAACCTTGCCTTGATCGCCGGCCGCCTTGGCCGCTTCGATCTCGGACTTGTCCTTCGCGATGTGCTCGTCGATCGTGTTCATGCAATGAGGCCGGAGAGATCAGGCTGCTCGACGTCGCTGCACACCATAAGGGTCTCAGGGCTGCCTGCCGCCGAATGTTGTGGGCTTCGCATTTCGGCACCTGCCTGATGCGCTTGCTGTTGCTAGCAGAGGGCAGAGCTGCAGATCGCCATGGCACGGATTCGGCATCGCCGTGATCGTCATTTCATGGATGACGCGGGTCGTCTGTACTGGATCAATGGTCCTGAACATCACTGCTATCTCTCGGAGCAACGGCAGTGGCGCTCCGGGCTGAGTTTTGAGGACACCCTTGATTGGAAGCAGTGCTCCCCCACAGGGATGGTCAGTCAGCGCTTCGCCTCACTGCAGGCT
The DNA here is from genome assembly GCA_030833825.1 of Vulcanococcus sp. SFB_649D_100_25. Lineage (GTDB taxonomy): Bacteria > Cyanobacteriota > Cyanobacteriia > PCC-6307 > Cyanobiaceae > Vulcanococcus. The sequence goes on from JAURGL010000040.1 coordinate 9,236, forward strand.
GCCTGTGAAGCCTTCGAGCACAACCAGGTCACCTGGAGCCTCGATCTGTATCTGCGGCACATGGGGGATGAGATGGCCCTGCAGCGCGGACTGGATGACTACAAACCCACCGCCATGAAAGAGGAGGACAGCCGGGCCGGGCGTTGCCGCCCGCAGCCCTGGGCAGGGCAGCACGCCCCCGCTCCCCAGTGCGAGCTCGCTGCCCACGCAGGCACCGAGATGCCCCATCTGAAGCGCAAACGCCGCAGTAGTGCGCCTAGCTCGGCATCTCACTGAGTTCCAGCCAGCGCTCTTCACCCCGTTCGATCCGCTCCAACAGGCCGGAGAGCTCAGCACTCAGGGCCTCCAGGGCGGCATAGTCGCTGCCGCCTTGGGCCAAAAGAGCCTCTAATTCCCCGCGGCGTGCTTCCCAGACCGGCAGGTTTGTGTCCAGGTCGGAGAGCTCGCGGTTTTCTTTGAAGCTCCGCCGCCGCGCCTTGCTCTGGCTCGTGGCTTGGCTGCTGGTGCTGGGACCTGAGGACACGCCTGCCTGTTGGGCCTTCGCACTGGATGGGGCCGCGGGGGTGGCGGCCCGTTCGGACTGGCGCTCCAGGTAGGTGCTGTAGTTGCCCTCGAACCGATGCAGTTGGCTGTTTTCGAAGCTGAACAGCCGATCCACGGTGCGGTCCAGGAAGTAACGGTCGTGGGAGACCACCACCACGCAGCCGCGGAAGTCCTCCAGGAAGTCCTCCAAGACCGTGAGGGTTTGGACGTCCAGGTCGTTGGTGGGCTCATCGAGGAGCAGCACGTTGGCGCCTCGATCAACAGCCTGCAGAGATGGAGCCGGCGGCGCTCGCCTCCCGAGAGCTTGCTGACGGGTTGATGTTGCTGGGCAGGCGGGAATAGGAACCGCTCCAGCAGCTGGGAGGCGCTGAGGGTGGAGCCATCGAGCTCCACGCTGCTGGCGGCTTCTTTGACGACGTCGATCACCTTGCGCTCACGGCCCGCCGCATCGAGGCTCTCGAGGACGTTGTGGCTGTGCTGATCGAAGTAGGCCAGCTTCACCGTGCTGCCGAGCTCCAGCCGTCCTCCATGGGGACTGCGCCGTCCGGCGATCAGGTCCAACAGGGTGGATTTGCCGGATCCATTCGGACCAATGATCCCGATTCGATCCTCTGGGCTGAAGTCGTAGCTGAAGTCCCGCAGCAGGGGTGAAGCGCCGGCCTGCTGGGCCTCGTCCGTGGCCCACACCGCAAGCTGCTCGGCTTCAATCGCCCGCTTGCCCAGACGCCGTTGGTTGCTGCTCAGGCTGAGCTCCCCCTTGCTCTGCCGTTTGGGGGCTTCCTGCATCGCCTCGATGCGTTGAATTCGCGCTTTCTGTTTGGTGCTGCGTGCTTTGGGGCCCCGCTTCAACCACTCCAGTTCGCGGCGCAGGACGCCCTTGAACTTGGCTTCTGTGGCGGCGGCGGCGGCTTCCTCTTCGGCTTTTCGGGAGAGGTAATAGGCGTAGTTGCCGCTGTAGCTCCGGGCTTCGCCCCGGTCCACCTCCACGATCCGGTCGGTGACCTGATCGAGGACATACCGGTCGTGGGTGATCAGCACCAGAGCACCCTTGAACCGCTGCAGATAACCCTGAAGCCACTGGATGCAGTTGGCATCGAGATGGTTGGTGGGCTCATCCAGCAGCAAGACATCCGGCTCGGCCACCAGGGCGGCCGCCAGGGCCAGGCGTTTGCGGAAGCCACCGGAGAGATCGCCAACGCGCCTGTGGATGTCGGAGATCCCCAGCCGCTGCAGGACCTCGCTGATCTGCTGCTCAAGGGCCCAGGCCTGGCTCTGATCCATGCGGGCATTGAGCTGCCCCAGTTCCGCCAGCAGGTTGCTGTCGTCGCTCCCCTGCGCGTGGGCTTGCGCCAGGTCGTCCGTGAGTTCTGTGTAGCGCCGCAGCAGCTGCATCTTTTCGCCGCTGTCGGCGAAAACCTGCTCCAGGACAGTGCGCTCCGGATCCATCTCCGGGTCCTGGCTCACCAGGACAATCCGGGCCTGCGGCAGCACCCGTCGCTCCCCAGATCCGCTCGGCTCCAGCCCCGCCAGCACCCGCATCAAGGTTGATTTGCCGGCACCGTTCGGACCGATCAAACCGAGCCGTTCCCGCTCTCCGATGTGGAGGGTGAGTCCGTCAAACAGGGTGCGGATGCCGAAGTCCTTCCGGACATCCACCAGGCTGATCAGGCTCACAGATGGGGGGCGTGCCGCTGTGCCTCCAGATAAGCAAACACGCTCTTGTCGCCCACATCGGCCCCGGCCTCCATCGGGAACTTGCGCAGGGTCAACACCAGCAGTAGGGCTGATTCGAGCCCGAGGAGGGCAGCGCTCAACTCCTGACCCATCAGCCCACTCAAGCGTCCCAGCAGGGCAATCGGCAGGAGCAGGGTCACCCCGATGGCTTCGGGCCTGCGGAAGCAGAAAAATTCCTTGAAGCCGATCCCCGCCAGCGCCGCGAAGAACGGACCGATGGCCCAGATCCAGCGGCTATCACGGGCCACCGCCTCAGCCATTCCCGTGGGGCCCGCCCGCAACAGCAGCAGGGCAAAGCCAAGGCAGCCCACCAACCACAGCGCCTGCAGGGTCCGATGCAGTGGCCGCAGATAGATGTGAATCCAGCGCAGGGCTAAACCCACGCCCACGAGGAGGGGCAGCAGCCACGGCCAGATCGAGCTTCCACCGAGCTGGTGCCACTGGAGCAGGAGCGCCGCCTGTGCAACGGCCGCCGTGAACAGCGCCAGTCGATACCCCAGCACCTCGCGCCGATCGTGATCGGTGATGGAGTAGGTGCCGTAGACCCCCTCAAACACCGGATCGGTTGAGCTGTTCATGGCTTCACCTGCGCTGCCACCAGTGTGGCCAGGGCGGGCCCCGCAGGCACGATCCCCGAGGGGTGTAACGGGAACAGGGCACCGAAATAATCCTCTCTCCAGGCCTGGTCACAGCAGGTGCCTGAGACCCCCGGGAGGGCAAAGAAGCGTTGGCGCCAGTCCCAGAGGTTTGGCAGTTGCCACAGGGGGCGCCGGCTCACCCCGAACAGAGGGGCATAGACCAGCTCCAGGCGGATCAGGGTGGGGAAGAGTTGAACATCCGCCAGGGTCAGGGCGTCTCCGCACAGCCAGGTCCCGGTTTCGTTGCG
>JAURGL010000041.1 GCA_030833825.1 Vulcanococcus sp. SFB_649D_100_25
CAGCCGCACCCTTTTGCAGGGACTGGGGTTGTGGCATCCCCTTCAGGCCTCCCTGGCTCCCTTCAGGCGACTGGAGCTCTGCGATCACGCCACCCGGCAGCGTGTCCCCTTCACAGGCGCAGACCTTGGCGGCGGCTCGGATCAGCCGGTGGGCTGGATCCTTCAGCACGGCCCCTTGATGGAGGTGTTGCTGCAGGCTGCCGAGGCCCATCCCTTGATCCGACTGGAGCTGGGCTCAGCTCCCGATGGGACGGAGGACGCCGTTGATCTTTGCGTGGCCGCCGATGGGCATGGCTCCCCCACCCGGAAGGGCTGTGGGATTGCCCACTGGCGCTTGCCTTACCGGCAGGGCTGTCTGACGGTTCAGGTCCGGCTGCGGGGCTCGGATCCCGATCAGGCCTGGGAGTTGTTTCGCCCTGAGGGGCCCTTCGCGGTCCTGCCCCTCGGCGGCGATGCCTTCCAGTTGGTCTGGAGTGCCCCGCTGGCTCGGCTGCGGCAGCTGGAGCAGCTGACCCCCGTCGCCTTTCTTGATGCCCTCTCGGCCGCCCTGCCGGAGGATCTCCAGGCGGAGGTGCTCCTTGATCAGCCCCGTGCGTTCCCGGTCGCCCTGGAGTGGGCCTGGCCCCTGCGGCGCGGCCGCACGGTCCTTGTTGGGGAGGTGGCCCATCGCTGCCATCCCGTCGGGGGCCAGGGACTCAATCTCTGCTGGCGTGATGTGGCGGAACTGCATCAGCTCGCGCTCCGGTGCAGCCGGGGGCGTCTGCCGGTGGCGCGCCTGGGGGGTCTTTATGCCCGCCGCCGTTGGCTCGATATCGCTCTGGTGCTGCTGGCCACCGACGCTCTGGTGCGCCTGTTCTCGAACCGCGCACCGCTGCTGCTGCCCCTGCGGCGTCTTGCCCTTGTCCTGCTTGGGCGCTGGGGATGGCTGCGGCAGCTCAGCCTGAGGGCCATGAGCGATGGACCTTGCCGGCTTTGGACACCCTGATCAGGATGGGGCACCCGCAGAGGCGAGATGGTGATCAGCACCTCTCCGCAACCGGCTCCCCATCAGGAACTCCTGCGCTATCTCCGCACGGAAGTGGGGCTCAGTGACAACGCCATGGGCCTGGGGCTCAAGCAGGCGCAGCTGGAGCAGGCTCCTCTGCCAATCGTGCTCTGGCGCTACGGCCTGATCAGCCTCGAGCAGCTGGATCAGGTGTTGCTCTGGCAGGACCAGAACCTGTAGGCGCGGCTGTGCCTGTGGTTAGTCGACTGAGTCGACTAACAACGGGATCCCTCCTGACGGAGGACTTCCCAGCGGAGTCATCCCGCAACGAGCGATCAGTAGACGATCAGGGATTCCACCGGGACCTCAGACGGCAGCTTGTTTTTCCCGCCGAGATCCGAGAGCTCCACGACAAAGGCAAAGCCGCAAAGGGTGCCCCCCACGCGGTTCACCAGCTCCGCGCAGGCGCCGGCTGTGCCGCCGGTGGCCAGCAGGTCATCCACGATCAGGACGCGGGGGTTCCGCTCAAAGCCGTCCGGCAGGATTTCCAGTCGGTCCGTCCCGTACTCCAGGCTGTAGTCGACCCCGATCACCTCTCCGGGGAGCTTGCCGGGTTTGCGCACCGGGCTGAAACCGATCTGGCGGGCGGTGGCCAAAGCGGTCCCGACAATGAAACCGCGGGATTCAATCCCCACGATCAGATCTGGCTGGAGCTGATCGCAGACCAGCCCCAGTTGCCGCATCACTTCCTGCCAGGCGCTGGCCTGGCGCATCAGGGGGGTGATGTCGCGAAACAGGATCCCTGGCTTGGGGAAATCGGGAATTTCCCGCACCAGTTGGCGCAGATCGAGGGCGGTCATGGTCGACGAATCAGCGCCATAGCTGGCAGTATCGCAGCCATGGCCGATGCTCCAGCCCCCTTGCAGACTCCCCTGTCCCGTCGGGGCATCGAGCGTTTGGACCTGATGCTCCTCTGCGCCGAAGCCCTGGACCTCAATGGCGGGGAGGCGATGGTCTGGCTGAGCGAGGAGATGGGTTTCCGCGATCTCTTCCCAAATCGGGTGGAGCTCTGGAAGCGGCGCTGCAGCAACCCATTGCGTCGCAACACCCGCCGCGCCGCCCTTAAGCCCGAGGAAACCGACGCCCTGATCCGCATCCTCAACGCCCTGGCGGAGCGCCTCTATCCGATGCTCCGCACCCTCCTTTCCTCCGCGGAGCCGCCGGAACTCAACCAGCAGCGCTGGGATCTGTTCCGCAGTCGCCTCAAGGAACTGGTGCAGGAGCGCCTCAACCCGCGGCGCGGCGGGGTGCAGCGTCTCCTGGATCCCCAGGAGGGGGCCGAGCTCAGCCGCGAGCTGGTCCAGGCGATGGCCCTTAGTGCCGGTGAAGGCGGATTCGAGCGCTTGCGCGCGAGTCTGCTGGATGCGGCTGTTTGATCCCTTGTGTCTGCCATGAAACTCACCAGCCGCTACGAGCAGACCAGTTGTCGCCTGGTGGTGGAGGGCCTGCCGGATCTCTCCGCCGGACAGGACTCCGGAACGATCGGGATCGTCACCGGTTTCAGCATGGGCCTGGCGGGCCACACCGAGCTGGAGGGTCAGCGGGAGCACCTGCAGGCCCTGCTCGCTGCGGTGATCCCCTACGCCCGCCATCTGCTCAGCGGGGTGCCCAGGGCGTTTGGGGCAGCGGATGCCCCCGTTGCGATCGAACCCAGCCAGGGCCGTCATCAACTGGAGCTGCGCAGCAGTCAGCCCGATACCCCTGCCCTGCAGGTCCAGCTGGATGACGCGGAGCTCTCGGATCTAGTCCGTTGCCTCGATCAGGTCCGCCTGGATCAGCGCCTTGCCATTCCCTTCGAGCTGCCTGAACTCCATCCCCTCAGCCGGAAGGAGCTGAGGCATCGTCAACCCCTGTTGCGGCGTCTGGCGGCCCCGGTGGCCGGGGTGGCGGCGTTGCTGCTCAGCGCCGCCCTTGTCTCGCTGGCCCCCACCCCCAAGCCCCCCGGCTCGGCACCGGCGAGCCCTTCGTCTACCAAGTAGTCACGTTGAACGGGTGACGTTGAACTGGTGACGTTGACGTCCGCTTGAATCGATCCACACTGGCTCTACCGCGATGAGCGCATTGACCTGGTCTGAATTGCGGCGCCGTGTCACCCGTCTGGGCACCTGTCTGGATGTGGTGGTGCGCAGTGATCCGGAAGTGTGCGGCCTCAGTGGGCCCACCTTCCACATCTCCCTCCATCACGGCGGTCAGGGGGATTGCACCGTGGGTGACCTGAGCCTGGTGGATTGCCCCAACGAGTTGGTGTTGGTTGAATTCGAGCGCTGGATGCGCGGCGCTGGCTACAGCCTCGACTCATGACTCGGCAGCGTCGCTTGCAGGTGGTGCGTTCCACTCCTGCGCTGAGCAAGCGGAAGGGAAAGGCCAAGCGTCGTCCGCGGCTGATCCTCGAGGCCCTATTGCTGATGGCCGGAGGTGTCGGACTCCTGGTCCTCTTGCTGCATCTGCCGGATCTGATTGATCTGGACAGCCTGCTGTTGGTCAGCACGGCCCTGGCGAATCTGATCGGTGGGCTCTCTCGCTTGCTGATGGGGATCCTCCAGCTGTTGGGCGTCGCCGTGCTGGTGGGAGCGGCTTTGCTGGCCCTGGTGCTCCTGCTGGGGGGGCTGGTGCGTCTGGTCCGGGCCGCCCTGCTGCCAGCTCCCGCCGCCAAGCCCAAGTCAACCCGCAAGAAGGGGCGCCGCTAGGGCGTTGTCCCGCCGGAGCTTTCCCTTCATCCTGGGGCGACATCCTGTTCTGGCCCCCTCCAATGCGCGCCTGGCGTCCCTGGTTGCTGGCCCTGTTTCTCCTGGGAGCCTTCAGCCCTGAAGCGGCGACATCCTGTAGCCGTGTGCTCTCCAACAGCAATGGCAAGGCCGTGGTGGTGGGGCGCACGATGGACCTTTACCTCGATGACAAGGCGGCGATGGTGCTGCGTCCCCGCGGCCTGAAGGCCGGGGGTTTCGTGAGTGCCTCGGTGCAGAACGTCAAACGCTGGCAGGTGCGGCACGGGAGCGTTGGCGTGATGAGTGTTGGCACCGTGCTGGCCGATGGGCTCAACGAGCGGGGCCTCAACGTGAATCTTCTGTACCTCTCCGGCAGCAATTACGGGGCACGTCAGAGCGGGAAGCCCGCCATCTCCAACCTCCGCATGGCGGAATTCGTGCTCGACAACTTCGCCACGGTGGACGAGGCGATTGCCGGATTGGCCGAGGTCCAGGTCGTCTCAGATCGGATCCTTGATCGCGATTGGGGCTTGCACCTCTCCCTGGCTGATCGCAGCGGGAACTCGGCGGTGGTGGAGTACATCGATGGGCGGATGGTTGTGCACCAGGGCAATCAGACCCGGGTGATGACGAACGAGCCAGCCCTGGCCTGGCAGCTCAACAACCTCAAGCGTTATCGCCCCTTTGGCGGTTCCCTCCCGCTGCCTGGCGACGTGGATCCGGCCTCACGGTTCGTCCGGGCATCCACCTTCCTGAGCACCCTGCCAAAGGCCTCCTCTATCTCTGAGGCGGAAGCCAACCTCTACGGGGTGATGAAGAACGTGGCGGTGCCCGCCGGGGCTGAGGACTACTCCGGCAGCAAGGCCGAGGACAGCTGGGACACGCTCTGGACCGTCATCGCCAACCTGGATCAAGGCAGTTACGCCTTTCAACTGGCCCGCAATCCCTATCCCGTTTGGGTGGAACTGAGCAAGCTGAATTTCTCCAGTGGTGGCCCGATGCGGGTGCTGGACGTGCAATCCCCGACTCTCACAGGAGATGTCTCCGCTGTGCTGAATCGCTCCTAAGTCAGCCGCCGTGCAGCTGCTGGAACCACATCCCAGCCAGCTGCCAGCTGGAGTAAACGAAGATCGCCAGGAACAGCCAGTTCAGCCAGGCGGGACGCTTGTCGTTGTCGAACATGGCTCTGCCGCAGGGGCGGGCATCATCGCAAGGTCCAGCTTTGAACGACGCCCTGGGCCTTAGGGCCTGGCACTGTCACCACCCCGAGGTTCTTGCCTCCTCGCTTGTAGTCGTAGCGGCAGAAGCCCATCCCCGTTCCCGAGCAGGCGCTGAGGCTGGCGAGGCGATTGCCGGCCAGTTGTCTCTCGAATGGATCTGGATTCAGTCCGGGGACTGGGCGCCAGCCCTGGCGGCGTAAACGCACGTCGACCTGCTCGATCGGTTCCTGCGGCAGCAGCGAGGGCTCATCGGCGCTCAGGGCAGCCTGGGACCCGGTCAGCACGATGGCGAGCAACCCGAGCAGCAACGCGACCATGGTGGTGGCGCTCCGTACGTCACCCTCGATTAGAGCAACGATCAGGCGCGAGCGGCACTGCGGCTTTCCCTGACCTGATCGTGCAGGGTTTCCAGCTGGCTATGCACCGCCTTCAACTGGGAACGGATGGCCTCGGTGTTCTCGAGCCTGCTGAGGCTGAGGAGCATCGCTTCGATCTGCTCCTTGCTGTTGATCAGCACTCTGCACTCACTGGTGCCAGGTTCGTAGCGCATCTGACAGTTCTGGTTCCCCCCAATGGAAGCGAGGTCGACCGGGGGCGAGTGTCGCCGTTGCTGCCATTTGGGCAGTTGCCTGGCCTTCTGGCAGGGCATGCCAAACCGCTCATTTCAGCCGTCTGGGGGTTTGATGCAAGGGCTCAAATCTTGAGATTTCCTTGTCTCACGCCCGCCCCTCAAAGGGGCGGGCGGCAGGAGCGGAGGGGGTGGGATTCGAACCCACGGAGGCTTTCACCTCGCCGGTTTTCAAGACCGGAGCCATCAACCACTCGACCACCCCTCCAGGGACGACCAAAGGGCCAAACCCATTGTTCCATGAGGCTTTCCGCTTGTCTCGTCTCATTTTGAGAGCCCTGAGACGTTTTGGCATGGTTGGAGCAGAGCGAAGCGGTTGCCGGGCCGTTCATCCGATGGCAGTTCTCTCCACCAACCTCGTGGCTGTCCGCACCCGTGAGTTGGCCGACATGATCGAGACGCTCCCGGTCAGCCTCAGCCCTGAGCACCAATACCAGCGCTGCTGTGAGCTGCTCGAGCAGGTGGCCGTTGCCCTTGACCTGCTCTCAGCGGCGACCCCCTCTTGAGGGCTGAATCCGTCTTTGCTTGAAGCGTTCGTAATAGACAAACAGCGCCAGCCAGACCCAGCCCAGGCCGCAGGCGCTCAGCCCCACCAGCAGGATCTTGAGCAGGCGGATCAGCCAGAGGCGGGCCCAGCGCTGAAGCGAGTGTCGTGGCGGCAGGGTGCGGTGGCGAATGGAGCCAGGGCTGTGCACCGTTTGCTTTAGCGCAGGCGTCGCCCCTGGGGATGGGCCCCAGCGCCTTTCGTGGCTACGACGCAAGAAGTGGTCATCACAGTTGTGCCGACGTACGACCTCACGGTTCATTTCCCGGATGGGGAGTCCCGCCTGTCCCTCATCGCCTTCAGCGAGGGCCACGCCTTCACCCTGGCCAGGCAGCTCTTTGCCCATCGTCCGATCACGATTCGCAAGCGGATGCCCGCCGCCCAGGACAGGGTTGAGCATGGCCGGTAGGGCCCGCCCCGCGACAGAGACGCAACTCTTTTAAGCTTTGTAAAGGTGCTTCTCAGAAATGTCCGCCGACACGTCCGCTCCCCTGGAGTCCAGCTTCGAGCTGGAGCGCCTGAAGCGCACCATTGGGACCATTGATGACATCGAGATCCTGCGTCACCTCGCCGTGAAGATGGCCGAGCAGATGTATGCCCAGAAGCATGTGGTGAACAAGCTCGTCAAAACCGGACGTCGCCAGGCCTTCGGCTTCGACGCCTGAGCTGCTCCTCTGCCGCAAGGCAAAAAAAGGCCTCCGGCTGATCATTCAGCCGGAGGCCTTCGTTTGGGAGGGGTCTGCGATCAGGTCGCAGGCTTCGCCAGGGGCAGCAGGCACTTGTCGGAGTCGCAGCCCGCGGGGCCCGCTTCCATCAGTTCGCCGCTGTCGTAGCGCTGCAGGGCCTCAAAGAAGTCGTTGGTGCTGCGACGGGAGACCACTTCGCTCTGGAGCTGTTCATAGGTGGCGTGGTCGATCGGCTCGAACGGCAGACGCGGGAAGGTGGCGTTGGCGTCGAAGCGGGCCAGCAGGGCTGCAGAGATGTAGCCCTGGCCCCGGTCGATGGCGGCATAGATCGCATCGGTGAGCGGCTCGATCTCATGCTCCCGGAACTCCACGGTGGCGGAGGTGTTGTGGGCGGTGTAGTGCTGCTGCACCTGCATGTAGAAGTCGAACTGGGCCATGGCGGAGAAGTTGTTGATCTCCACGGCATCGGCACCGGGGATGTTGGCCCAGCTCACCTCGGTGGGGATCTCCACCAGCCACTCGGTGCAGCGGGGATCGAAGGGATCATTCAGCAGACGCCCCTCTTCGTCCTTGTCGCTCTGGGACGGCACGATGGAGTAGCCGTAGTCCATGCAGGCGAGGGCCACCGGATCGTTCTTCCGGAAGGTGATGCGGCGGATGAAGCGCTGGGCCTTGGGGGGGTGCCAGCCGGGGGAGGCACCGGTGAGCAGGCTCTTGGTCCCGGCGGGCTGCACGGTGGTGCAACGGTTCGGGCGCCGCAGGCCGTGGCGATCGCAGTAGTCCCACACCGCCTTGTTGACGATCTCCTTCCAACGGCTCAGGTATTCAGCTTCCTTAGCTTTAAAGGTGCGGCCTTCTTCGGTGTCGGGGCGTCCGGCTTCCCACCAGCTCAGCCAGGGGGTGCCGAAGGCATGGACAAAGAAGTCGAAGAGGCCCGTGAAGCTCACGCCCACGATCGGATCCCAGGCACGGCTCTGGCGGTAGCGCTCCACCTCAAAGCGGTGGTTCAGCAGGCAGGCCACGGCCAGGCCGCCGGCGGTGAAGGCTTCCTCCTGCGCCACCAGATCATCGGGATCAATCCGGTTGAGATGAATCTCGGCGAGGTTGCAGTGGAAGTCAGCCCCAAGGATCTCTCCGCAGGGATTGAGCCCGTAGCGGCCGAGGCGATGCTCCAGTTCCGCGGGGGTGATCTCAGGGTGGTTGGTGGTCAGCCAGCGCCCGGCCTCCTCGCGACCCTGCTCGCAATAGACATCGATGAACTCCTTGCGCAGCTCAGGGGTGGAGAGCAGGTCGGCGTTGGAGCGGGCGATCGCCTCGGGGGCGAATTGGATGGCGCCCTCCCCGGAGTGGAACTGCTTGGTGACTGCCTCGAGCACGGTCTGGCGATCCGGGCGGCTGTGGAAGACCCGGGTGTGATTCGCCATGCGCAGGGAATCGCGCTCGGGATCGATGCGCCAGTTCCCATCGCTGTCCTGCTGCCAGAGGTTGTCCTTGGCGGTCGCAGCGGCGTGGTCATCGGCGGCGAACTGCCGCATGCCGGCGCTGCGTCGGATGTTGCCGGCCACGATCGTGACGGCGGCCTCATCGATCAGGAGGCAGCACTCCACGGAGGTGAGCTTGCGGCCCTGGGCCTTGCCCAGGATCTGCGCGACGCGGCCGTAGAGGTCGTTGAGCTTCACCGGGTTGGCCATGCCGCCGAACCCCTTGAGGGTTTCTCCCACCGGACGCACGTCGGAGAGATCCACGCTGATCTCGATCGGTGTGTTGGGGTCGAAGCGCTCGTCGCTGCTGAGCTCGAGCAGCAGTTGATAGCTGTCCACCCAGCCGCGGCGGGTGTCGCCCACCTTGATCTGGACGCTCTGTCCGTTGATCTGGGAGGTGGTGTTGTCCTGACGTTGACCTGCAGGGGTGGCGCCGATGTCGCTCACCGAGACGATCTGCAGGCGGTTGCGAACGGCCGGCAGCCGCTCGATCAGGCGGGGCTCAATGATGGCTCCGGTGCCGCAACCCATCATCGCCAGGTCCATCATCAGACCGAAGGCTTCCCAATCCACAAGGTTGGTGGAGGTGCAGTTGTAGGAGCCGGAGAAGTTGGCCTCCTGCTCGATCCAGGGTGTTCCACCGATCCACAGCCAGCGGCCTGAAGGCAGGGCTTTCTGCTCCTGCTGCATGCGGCGCAGCAGCTGGACCTCCTGCTCATTGAGGTTGCCCAGCTTGCGCAGTCCGGAGAGGTTGCGCTCGGCAACTTCACGCCAGCTCTCGCGGCCATTGGGGGTTTTGCGGCTGTAGGTCCGGTAAAAGACGGGGTTCGCCGCAGGGGCTGTGGCGGGGAAGTCAGGTCTGGGGCCGTTCAGCGCGCTCGCTGCGCTGGGGGCGGTGCTGGCTCCAGGGACTGACAGGGTCACGGTGGGTATGGCACGGAACGTGGCCGAACCATAACGCCACAGATGGGGTCTGCAACCGTTCGTCACCGCTAGTGGCGGGGGTTGGTCTCGGGTTGGTTGCGCCACGGCTGGCTTTTGCCAGATTGCCTGGACCTGCCTGCCGATCAGATGCGTTGTGGCCGTTGGTCCCTGGGGCGCCGCTGGTTTCTCCTGTTGCTCTGTGCGGCCCTGCTCCTGGTGCAGGCCATCGCCCCGCTGCGCCTCTCGGCAGCGCCCGCTGAAGATCGGCCGCATCTGCTGCTGACTGCAGCTGTTCCGATTGAGCAGCAACCTTTTTATGGAGATCTCGAGCAGATCTCCCGCGCCTGGTCTGATGTGGTGCTCGATGAGGTAACGGGAGATAGCCCCAGGGCGACCTTGCTGAATTTCTATGCCGTGATGGCGGAGGTGGGGCAGCGCTCCCAGCGCCTCAGCCATGCCTCTAAGGAAGGTGGTCAGCGGCTCTCGCCCGCCGACCGGCGGGAGCAGATCGATGACACGGATCTGCTGTTTCACCTGGCGGTGAAGTCGCTCGATGCGTCGAGCTTCCCGGAGAGCGTCCGCACGGATATGGCGGAAGAGGCGGCGATTCAGCTCAAACATGTTCTGGATTACGTCTTCACCCACAGCCGGACACCGATTCATATTCCTGATTCGGTGGAGATGAAGCGGCTCAACGACCGGCGGGCCAGTCCTTCGGATTCCTGGCGGATTCCGGGGACGGGGATCACCCTGACTTCTCTCAAGGACGGCGATCGCGGGAACGAGGACTATCTCTTCTCTGCCGAGACGGTCGCAGCCGTTGCAGAGATGTATCACGAGATCGTCGACTATCCGGTCGTCGCCCAGCCATTTGCGACCCCCAATTTCTACAAGAACTTCATCTACACACCCGGCTATTTGGTCCCTCCGGGTTGGTATTTAGCCTTCTCCCCGGCACTGCGGCGCATCATCGAGGTCCCCTTCTGGGGGCAGACGCTGTTTCAGATCGGTTGTGCACTCGTTGCACTGCTGCTCTTTTTGCTGATCTTTGCCTGGCTGATCGTCTTACTGCTGCGCACCTATCGCGAGAAACCCTCCGGAGCTCATTCCCCTGCAGTCTGGAGCCGTGATGCGATCGCCTGGAGGCGCTTTTTGATCGCACTACCGATTCTGCCCCTGACCCGTTTTGCGAAATATCTGGTTGATGACGTTGTGAATTTCACCGGCATGCCGCTGGTGGTGCTCACTTACGTCTTCTATGTGATTTGGTTTCTGGCCGCCGGTTTTGTTGCCTTTTACTTTTTTGAGGCGGTTGGTCGCTCCAGCTCTGAGCTGTTTGCCCGGATGCGTGGCGGCGGTTCCAATCTGCAGCTGCAGCGGATCACCAACTTTGTGATGCCGCTCTGCCGTGCTTTGGGTGCGTTGGCTTCGGTCGCCCTTGCTTATCGGCTGTTGATCGTGCTCGGACTGCCCTCTAGCACGGTCCTGGCCTTCTCGGCGGTGCCTGGCCTGGCGATTGGCCTTGGGGCTTCCAAATTGCTCGGCAACCTGTTTGCCGGACTCTCCATTCAGACGGACAGGCCCCTGCGGGTCGGGGAGTTCTGCAGGGTGGGGGACAACCTCGGTTACATCACGAAGATCGGTTTGCGTTCCCTGGAGCTGCAGACCCTGGAGAGTCGCGTCACGATCCCCAATGCCATGGCAGAGGACGCCACGATCGTGAACTACTCCAGACGCGGCATCCGTGGCGATCAGCTGCCGATGCAGGGCCTGGAGATTCGTGTCCAGCTAGGCGGGCCGTTTTCTCCCTATCAATTGGAGGAGCTCCTGAAGCAGAGCCGCCGCTACCTGGCCACGGTGGTTGACCTGAAGGATCCCCTGGTCACCTTGGAGCGCCGCCCTGATGACGGCAGCCTTGGGCTCATCGTCTTCGCCATGGTGGCTCTGCATGGCTGGCAGCCCTACCTCGCCCTACGTGAGCAGCTGCTTGTTCATCTTGAGGAGTTGGTGGAACGGGCTCAGCTCTCTGAGATTCCCCTTGGTGTCGCCTACAGCACCAGCCCAGAGCAGCTGCAGCGCCTGCCAGCGTTGATGCGGGAGGTGGTGCATCAGGATCCGGCCCTCACCTTTCTCTCCTGCCGCCTCGAGCGCATCGCCGCCTTCAGCTACGACCACGTTCTGGAGTTCAGTGCCAGCCATCTCGAGCACGACGCCTTTGAGGAAAGCCTCCACAACCTCAATCGCCGCATCATCGAAACCCTGGCCCTGCAAGGCATCGAGATCCCCTTCCCCACCCAGACCCTGATGTTTTCTCCATCCCAAGCCGATGCAGCGCACCCCTGAGCCGGAGCTCATGGATGGCCTTGCGCAGGCCAGGGCCTATGCGGCAGCCGATTTCAGTGCCGGTGATCAGGCCCTGATTGATCGGCTCAGCGTTCTGTTCCCCTCGGGCTTGGGACCCCGGCTGCTGGATCTTGGCTGTGGTCCCGCGAATATCAGCTTCCGGCTGGCCGCTCGCTACCCCGATGCCGAGGTGATTGGCGTCGATGGGGCTGGGGCGATGTTGGATCTGGCTAAGGAGGTGCTGCAGCAACGTTCTCAGCAGCAAGGTCCTGCCCTGTCGCAGCGGTTGCGCTTTCTGCTCTGCTGTCTGCCCAGCCCCGAGCTCCCCGTGGCCTGCTCTGCGGTGCTGAGCAACAGCCTGCTGCACCATCTCCATGACCCGCAGGTGCTCTGGCGCTCCCTGCGGTTGTGCGGTGCCCGGGGCACGCGCGTCTACATCAAGGATCTGAGGCGTCCCGCCACCCCGGAGGCGGCCGAGCAGTTGCGGGAGCGCTACCTCTTCGATGCTCCGGAGGTGCTGCAGCAGGACTACCTCGCCTCCCTGCATGCCGCCTTTCGCGTGGAGGAGGTGCGGGAGCAACTGCAGCAGGCCGGGCTCTCCTGCCTGCAGGTGGCGCCGTTGGATGACCGCTATCTGGAGGTCTGGGGAGAGCTCGATGACGGGGCGCCCTGAGCAGCCTCACCTGTCAGGCTGTCGCCATGACCAGCAGCAGTGTGAGCAGCACCAGCCCCAGTCCTGAACTGGAGGCCCTGGCGCAAGCGGTGTCCCGTCGGCGGAACTTCGCGATCATTTCCCACCCCGACGCC
>JAURGL010000042.1 GCA_030833825.1 Vulcanococcus sp. SFB_649D_100_25
CGCTCCCGCCGGGAGGGCAACTCGCCATCGCTGGCCCGCAGCCTGGCGTGGAAACCCAAACCCTCCAGGGACTGGAGCAGGTCCCCCTGGCTGGCCTCCGGCGACACGACGTCGACCCAGGCGGTGCGGGTGAGCAGGTTCACGCTGGCCTGCCGCACCCCAGGCTGCGCCAACAGGCGCTGCTCAACGGCACGCACGCAGCCCCCACACTTCATCCCCTCCACATCCAGCAACAAGGGAGCGACAGGGAGAGGCGCCAACTCGAGCTCAGGGGACACGCAGGCCGCGAAAGGGCCCCCAGGCTAGGGAGTTCAAACGCATGTACCCGTCTCCCCCCAGGGGCAAGTCAGGATGGGGCGACGAAGCTCAGGTGTCAGCCGTGCCCCGCTCCCAGCGCAACGACAACTTCATCGACAAGAGCTTCACGGTGATGGCTGACCTGATCCTCAAGGTGCTGCCCACCAACCAGCGCGCCAAGGAGGCCTTCGCCTATTACCGCGATGGCATGAGCGCCCAGGCTGACGGGGAATACGCCGAGGCCCTCGATAACTACGCCGAGGCCCTGAAGCTTGAGGACGACCCGAACGACCGCGCCTTCATCCTCTACAACATGGCCCTGGTGTACGCCAGCAACGGCGAGCACGAGAAGGCCCTGGAGCAGTACGGCGAGGCCCTCGATCTCAACAGCAAGATGCCCCAGGCCCTCAACAACATGGCGGTGATTCACCACCATCTGGGCTGCATCGCCGAAGAGAAAGGCGAAACCGATGAGGCGGACCGCCGTTTTGATCTCGCGGCTGACTTCTGGACCAAGGCCATCCGCCTGGCCCCAAACAACTACATCGAGGCCCAGAACTGGCTCAAGACCAGCGGGCGCGGCAGCGTCGACGTTTACTTCTGATCCCTCTCGGCACTGAGCGACCGGAGCGCCCATAGAGATGGGAGTGCCCAGAGAAGGCAGTAGAACGCGGGGCCCTGGCTCCAGCCCTGCCGCTCAACCAACCAGGTGGCCATTAGCGGGGCGGTGCCACCCAACAGGGCAACCTGCAGGCTGTAGGAGAAGGAAAAACCGCTGCAACGCCCCTCAGCAGGAAACAACTGAGGCAGGAAGGACGGGTAGATCCCCAGATAGAGCATCAGGGGAATCAGTACGAGCAGCTGCCCGGCTGCGAACTGCAGCAGCGAGCCGCTCTGGAGCAGCAGAATCCCAGGCACCACAACGACAGCCATCGCCAGATTGACGCGCCGTGCCAGACGGATCGGCTCGAAGCGATCGCACAACCAACCTCCTAAGAGAATCAGGCCCACACCGATGGCCTGATTGAGCGTTGTCACCGCACTGAAGTTGGCTGCTTGATCGGGGTAACGGGCCGAGAGGGCTTCAACGTAAAAAACAGCAGCGATGTAGAAGACAACATTGGACAGGGAAATCGCTCCCATCAGCTGCAGCATCGCCGGCCATTGCCGAGACACCAGTCGCAGGTGATCTGTGAGCGTCGCCGACACCGCCACAGGACGGGTTTCCTCGAGGGACGAGCGCAGGGCAAGCGCCATCGCCCCAAGCACCGCTCCGATCAAAAAGGGAATCCGCCAGCCCCACTGGGCCACCGCTGCCGGCTCCAGGAACTGATTGATCAAAGCGGCGGAGAGTGATCCCCCCACAAACCCGAGAATCGCTCCGGCACAGGTGAAGCTGGCGTAGAACCCACGCTTTGCCTTCGGCGCACTCTCCACAAGCGCCACGACCGACCCCGGGAACTCCCCTCCCACCGAGAGGCCCTGAATCATCCGCAGCAGCACCAGCAGCAGGGCCGCCGTGATCCCCCATTGCTGGGTTGTGGGGAGCAGCGCAATCGCCAGGCTGCAGCCCGACATCAAGGCAACACTGAGGAGCAACAGGGGACGACGACCCACTAGATCGCCAATCGGCCCGAGCACCACGCTGCCGACGGGCCGCATCAAATAGCCCACAGCGAAGACCCCGAACGCCCCGATCAACTGCAGGGAGGGGACATCGGCGGGGAAGAACGCCTGCCCGATGTCTCGGGCGAAGTAGCCGTAGACGGCGAAATCAAACCACTCCACGGTGTTGCCGATCGCTCCGGCCCACTGCCCTTTGAAGATGCGCGACATGTCCGAATGCTGGGCTGGAGCTCAGGCCCGATCATCCGCTGGATTCACCCCCAGGGCGAGCACCAGGGCCTCCGCCACGCTGCCGGCCTCATGGAGCTGCAGATCCAGACCGGCCGCCAGGCGACCAAGGCCACTGCCCTTGGGGACCACGGCACGCCGGAATCCGAGTCGGGCGGATTCCTGCAGGCGCTGCTCCAGCTGTCCCACGGGCCGGAGCTGACCGCCCAGGCCGAGCTCCCCGATCAGCACGGTGCCGGGGGGAAGGGTGAGATCGCGGTAGCTGGCCACCACTGCCGCGGCCACGCCGAGATCCGCCGCGGGCTCCTCCACATCCAGGCCGCCGGCCACCGCCAGATAGCAGTCGAAGCGGGACAGGGGCAGACCGAGATGCTTCTCCAGGACCGCCAGGATCTGGTGCAGCCGGTTGGTGCCGATGCCGGTGGCGGTGCGCCTCGGACTGGCATAGCTCGTGGTGCTCACCAGGGCCTGCAGCTCCACCACCAGCGGGCGGGTGCCTTCGCAGGCCACGATCGTGGCGGTGCCAGCACTGGGCTCCTCACTGCCCAGGAACAGCTCACTGGGGTTGAGGACCTGAGCCAGCCCCTGGCCTCGCATCTCAAACACCCCCAGCTCATGGGTCGCCCCAAACCGGTTTTTCACCGCCCGCAGCAGGCGGTGACTGGCAAAGCGATCACCCTCAAAGGTGAGGACCGCATCCACCAGGTGCTCCAGGACCTTGGGACCGGCGAGCATCCCCTCCTTGGTGACATGGCCCACCAGCAGCAGAGCCGTGTCCTGTCGCTTGGCAATGCGGGCTAGTGCCGCAGCACATTCCCGCACTTGGGCCACTGAGCCGGGTGCACTGCCGAGCTCCCCATCGTGCAGGGCCTGGATGCTGTCAATCACCGCCACGGCGGGCCGCAGCGCCTCCAGCTCCTGCAACACCAGTTCCAGATCGGTTTCCGCCAGCAGATGCAACTGGGAGACCTCGGCCCCCAAGGCCTGCTCATCGGAAAGACGTCTCCAGCGCAACTTCACCTGCTGGGCCGATTCCTCAGCACTGACGTAAAGCACCGAATGGTCAGCCGCCATGGCCTGGGCGCTTTGGAGCAGCAGCGTGCTCTTACCGATCCCCGGATCCCCCCCCAGCAGCACCAGTGAGCCAGGCACCAGCCCACCTCCCAAAACCCGATCAAATTCGCCGTAGCCGCTGCCCAGGCGTTGAAGCGGACGGTCCCCGACGGCGGCGATCGGTTCGGAGCGACGGGGGGAAGCGGGGATCGCCGTTGCCTCCCCGGAGCTGGCCACGGGCCGGCGCCGACGGGTGTCGGTGGGCGTAGCGCTCTGCTCCACCAGGCTGTTCCAACTGCCGCAGCTGGCGCAGCGGCCAAAAAACTGCCGGGTCTGGGCCCCACAGCTCTGGCAGACGTAGGTGCTGGTGGTACGGGCCAAGACGAATCGTTGAAGACGGTGTATGAAGAAAGTTGGTTTCCGCACACTGCTGAAACCCGCCGACCTCTTCAGTAGGTCAATTCACCTAATTTCGGCCCGCACAGACTGGCGCAATGACGGCCTCTTCCGCTCCAGCCAAGGAAACAATTTTGGTCGTGGACGACGAGGCCAGCATTCGTCGGATCCTGGAAACGCGCCTGTCGATGATTGGCTACCAGGTGGTCACCGCCTGCGACGGCGAGGAGGCCCTGGAGGCATTCCGCAGCAGCAACCCGGATCTGGTGGTGCTGGACGTGATGATGCCCAAGCTCGATGGCTACGGCGTCTGCCAGGAGCTGCGCAAGGAATCGGACGTCCCGATCGTGATGCTCACGGCCCTCGGTGACGTGGCCGACCGCATCACTGGCCTTGAGCTTGGGGCCGATGACTACGTGGTGAAGCCCTTCAGCCCCAAGGAACTGGAGGCCCGCATCCGCTGCGTCCTGCGCCGCATCGACAAGGAAGGAGCGGCGGGAATCCCCAACTCCGGAATCATCCAGGTCAATGATCGCCGGATCGACACCAACAAGCGACAGGTCTTCCGAGGCGAGGAGCGGATTCGTCTCACCGGGATGGAGTTCAGCCTCCTGGAACTCCTGGTGGGCCGCAGTGGAGAGCCCTTCAGCCGTGGCGAAATCCTCAAGGAGGTGTGGGGCTACACCCCGGAGCGTCATGTGGATACCCGGGTGGTGGATGTTCATATCTCCCGGCTTCGCTCCAAACTGGAAGACGATCCGGCCAACCCCGAGCTGATCCTCACGGCTCGCGGCACCGGATATCTGTTCCAACGCATCGTTGACGCCGTTGCCCCCGAAGCCCGCTGACGCCACAGGCCACGGTTCCACCAACCGCCGCGGCCGCCCGAAAGCGATTCGCCGCCTCGTGATCTGGTACCGCCGCAATGCGGCAGTCACCAGCCTGGTGGGCACAGCCAACGCCGCCGGTTCGATGGCGGGATCGGTGGCCGGCTCTGTGGTGACCACCGCCGGCACGGCCGCGGGCGCCGCAGGTGCAGCCGCCAACACGGTGCTTCAGCCCCTGGTGTTCGAACCGCTGCGGCGCCTGCAGCAAGGCGTGGGCGGCAGCGACGGCCACGGCATCGACGACAGCCAGCGGCTCTGGGTGGCCGTCGATGGCATGGGCGGTGACTACGCCCCAGGACCGATCCTCGAAGGCTGCCTCCGGGCCGTCCGCCTCCTGCCGGTGCGCATCAAATTTGTCGCCGAAACGGCTGCGGTGGAGGCCGCAGTGGCAGACGGTGAACTCGGGGAGGCCCTCAAAGCCGCCCAGGAGGAGGGGCTGATCGAGCTGGTGCCCAGCGGGGAATCGGTGGGCATGAACGAAGAAGCCACCGTGGTGCGCAAAAAACGCGACGCCAGCATCAACATGGCCATGGACCTGGTCAAAGCGGGCCAGGCCACTGCGGTGTACTCCGCTGGGAACTCCGGGGCGGTGATGGCTTCGGCGATCTTCCGACTGGGACGCCTCAAGGGGATCGATCGCCCTGCCATCGGCGCCCTGTTCCCGACCAAGGACCCCGAACAGCAGGTTCTGGTGCTGGATGTGGGCGCCAACATGGACGCCAAGCCCGCGTACCTGCACCAGTGGGCCCTGCTGGGGAACATCTACAGCCGCGATGTCCTGCAGGTTCAGCAGCCCCGCATCGGGCTGCTGAACATCGGTGAGGAGGAGTGCAAGGGCAACGACCTGGCCCTGAAGACCTATCCCCTGCTGGCCTCGGAATCACGCCTGCGCTTCGCGGGCAACTGCGAAGGCCGCGATGTGCTCTCCGGGGAATTCGATGTGGTCGTTTGCGATGGCTTCACCGGCAACGTGCTGCTGAAGTTCCTCGAAAGCGTCGGCAGCGTTCTGCTGGATGTCCTCAAGGCCGAACTGCCCCGCGGCCGCCGCGGCAAGGTGGGCTCCGCCTTCTTGATGAGCAACCTGCGCCGCATCAAGAAGCGCCTCGACCATGCCGAGCACGGCGGCGCCCTGCTCCTGGGGGTCAACGGGGTCTGCGTGATCGGACACGGCAGCAGCAAAGCCCTCTCGGTGGTCAGTGCCCTGCGCATTGCCCACTCCGCCGCCAACCACGGCGTGATGGACGATCTGCAGCAGCTCAGTCAGGCTTCTGAGGCGGCCGTTGCCTGTGGTTGACTGACCCCACCGTTGGACGGATCCGGTGGGGCCAAGCCAGATGAGTCGCTACGGCATGGCCTTGGTCGGTTCCGGCAGCGCCGTCCCGATCACCAGCGTCAGCAACCAGCAGCTCAGCGAGCGGGTCGACACCAACGACGAGTGGATCCGCACCCGCACGGGGATCGGTGCCCGGCGCATCTGCAACCCCGAAGAACCCCTCACAGCCCTCGCCACCAAAGCGGCGGAAGCGGCCCTGGAGCATGCCGGCTGGAAGGCCGAGGATCTCGATCTGATCCTGATGGCCACCTCAAGCCCCGACGATCTGTTCGGGACGGCCCCACGGGTGCAGGGCGCCCTCGGTGCCAGGCAGGCCGTGGCCTTTGACCTCACCGCCGCCTGCAGCGGCTTTTTGTTCGCCCTGATCACCGCCGGGCAGTACCTGCGCAGCGGTGCCATGCGCCGTGCCCTGGTGATTGGAGCCGATCAACTCAGTCGCTGGGTCGACTGGGACGACCGCACCACCTGTGTGTTGTTCGGTGATGCCGCGGCCGCCGTCGCCGTCGAGGCCTGCCCCGCCGAGGAGGACGGCCTGCTGGGCTTCCGGATGCACTCCGATGGGAGCCGCAACGGATGCCTGACCCTTGCCCAGAGCGAGACCCACCACAGCGTTCTTTCCGGCGTCAGCGCCCAGCGGGGGGGCTTTGAACCGCTGCGCATGAACGGTCAGGAGGTCTACAAATTTGCTGTGCGGGAAGTGCCCGCGGTGCTCAAGGAACTGCTGGAGAGCACCGGGATCAGTGCGGATCAACTCGATTGGCTGCTGCTGCACCAGGCCAATCAGCGCATCCTGGATGCCGTGGCCGATCGCTTCCAGATTCCCCACGAGCGGGTCCTGAGCAACCTGAGCAACTACGGCAACACCTCCGCCGCCACCATCCCCTTGATGCTGGATGAAGCGGTCAAGGACGGCCGGGTGAAATCAGGCGACCTGATCGCCAGCAGCGGTTTCGGGGCCGGCCTGAGCTGGGGTGGAGCGCTGCTGCGCTGGAGCGGCCCCGCGTAGTCTCCCCCGGTCACTGCAACGCATGCGGCCATGGGTAACGCCTGGGTTTTCCCTGGACAGGGCTCTCAGAAGGTGGGCATGGCCGCCGGGGTCCTTGAGCTCCCGGGAGCCCGCGAACGTTTCCAGAGTGCGTCCGAACTGCTGGGCCGCGATTTGCTGGCCATCTGCAACGGCGAAGCCAGCGGTGATCTGAGCGATCTGAACGACACCCGCAACACCCAGCCGGCGCTGTTCGTGGTTGAAAGCCTCCTGGTGGATGCCCTCAAGGCCCAGGGGCGCAGTGCTGATGTGGTGGCCGGACACAGCCTTGGCGAACTGGTGGCCCTCTATGCCGCCGGGGTCTTTGACGCCGGCACCGGCCTGCAGCTGATGAAGACCCGAAGCGAACTGATGGCCGCCGCCGGGGGCGGGGCGATGACCGCCGTGATGGGCTTTGATCGCGCTGAGCTGGAAGCATTGGTGAACGCCACCGAGGGGGTGGTGATCGCCAACGACAACAGCAGTGCCCAGGTGGTCCTCTCCGGGAGCCCCGAAGCGGTGGAGGCGGTGAGCGGACAGCTCAAATGCAAGCGGGCTATTCCCCTGGCGGTGAGCGGCGCCTTCCATTCCCCCTTCATGGCGCAGGCCGCCAGCGCCTTCGCCACAGAACTCGAGAGCGTTCCCTTCAAGGACGCCGTGATCCCGGTGTTGAGCAACACCGATCCCAGCCCCGAGACCCGTGGAGCGGCTCTGAAGGAGCGCCTGCGGAGCCAGATGACCACCGGTGTGCGCTGGCGGGAAACGATGGAACGTCTCAGCGCCGATGGGATGACCACCGCCGTGGAGATCGGACCTGGCAATGTCCTCAGCGGCCTGATCAAGCGCAGCTGCGAGGGCATCACCACCGCCCAGATCAGCACCATGGACGATCTGGGACTGTGAACCGCCCTGTGAAAGCGGTGAAGCGGGTGCTGCGGCGCCGCAAACCGGCCGAGCCCCCGGCCCTGATCCGCACCCCGCGGCCAAGCCTCACCTACCGGCTGGTGAGCTATCTGCTGGTGTTCCCGATCTACCGGCTCCTGTTCCGGGGACGCACCACCGGCAACAGCAACGTGCCGATGGAGGGCGCCCTGGTGGTGGTGGCCAATCACGGCTCCCACCTCGATCCGCCCCTGCTGGGCCATGCCCTGGGCCGCCCGGTGGCCTTCATGGCCAAAGCGGAGTTGTTCAGGATCCCGATCCTGGGGCCGATCATCCGCGCCTGCGGGGCCTACCCGGTCTCCCGAGGCGCCAGCGACCGCGAAGCGATTCGCACCGCCACCGACAGGCTTGAGCAGGGCTGGGCCACCGGCGTGTTCATCGACGGAACCCGCCAAAACGATGGACGGGTCAACAACCCCCAAGCCGGGGCTGCACTCCTAGCCGCCCGGGCCGGCGTTCCCCTGCTGCCAGTGGCGATCATCAACAGTCACCGGGCCCTGGGGACCGGATCGCGCCAAGCCCGCCTGGTGCCCGTCCACATCCGCATCGGCACCCCGATTCCACCGCCGGCCTCCCGCAAGCGGGCTGACCTCGATCAGGCCACGGCCGCCTGCCAAGAGCAGATCAATGCCCTGCTGGATCAAGGGCTGATCAGCGGCCCTGCAGCTCTTCCAGCAGCGGACCGAACCGCACTGCCGCCCAGTCCCTGAGGTCTCGCCCCGTCAGCAGCCAAAGCCCTGCCCGCAGGCCATCGCCCCAAACCTTGCGCCAATCCTCAGGCTCGCAGCGCTCTCCGCAGGGGACCGTCACCGGAGTGAGGGCAATCCCCCGGCTCCCGGCCACCACCCGACCCACCAGCAAGGCCCGATCCATGTGATCACTGCTGGTGATCAACAACATGTGTCGGATCTTCGCCAGCTTGAGGTCATCCACCACGGAGGTGAAGTTGCTCAAGGTGTCTGTGGCCCGGTAATCCAGGCGGACGCGGTTGTCATCGAGCCCCCGGCCCCGAAACAACCAGTGGGCGTATTCAGGGTTGCTGCCACCGCTGACGATCACCGGGAGCCCATCGCGCCTGGCCAACTCGGCTGCAACGCGCTCCCGCTCCACATCACCCCCCAGCACAAAGATCAACTGAGGTGGGGGCAATGGCGGTCTCCAGAGCCCTCTGGACAACCACACCCCCAAGCCCAGGCCCGCCAGGAGCAACAGACGCCGCCCCCGCGGACGGCGCCTGCGACGGCGCGGCGGGGCTTTCGTGCGGGCGGAACTGAGCTGGGTCATCAGCTCTCGACCGGGCTGGTGGGGTACAGGGGAAGCACCGGCTCCCAGGGACCCGCCAGATCCAAAGACGCCGCCAGGCTCCCGAGCTCCAACAGCTGGAGCACGTCCGCCTCGGGCTGCACCTCAGCGTCAGCGCGGAGATCCGGGCCCGATCCATCACCAGGCCAGGTCTCACCCGGGCGGAACAAACGCGGCTCCTGCACCTCAACGACGCCACCCAGGGCCTTGGGATCGCGGGCGTAGGCCCCGGCCACCACCCCACGGCGCGGCAGGGGTTGCTGGAGCCAGAGCCGCTGCCCCTCAAGCCAGGGCTCCACGGCCCAGCGGCGCCTGGCCATCAGCAGAAAGCTGCTGAACCCATGGAGCGGGATGGTCAGTTGCTGCGCCAGGGTGCGAGCCAGAACCACCGTGAGGCGAGTCCCCGTGAATCCTCCCGGGCCGGTCGCCACAACGATTCGCCCCAAGCGCGGCCACTGTTCAGCGGGCAGCAACTCCTCCACGCAGGGGAGCAGGTCATTGGAGAGTTGGCGCCCCAAGGGGAAGGCGGCCAGCTCGGGGGCAGCCGAGGCCGACTGCAGCCCCACCCCGAGGGTTTCACTGGAACTGTGCAGAGCCAGTAACAGGGATGGGTCCCTCATCGAGGCAGCGCCAGACCAGGACACAACCGCTGCCAGCGGCCCTGGTCCCGCTCAAAGCTCCCGCAGGCGCGCACATCCCACTCCACACCCACCTGGGCATCGCCGAGATCCTGCACCTGCACGTGAATCCGGGGCTCCTGGGGCACGAAGTGGGGCTGCGGGCAGAGATGGGGCGCGCCGTGCTGACGCTCCACTGCGTGGTAGGCCTGGCACTGGTCGACCCAGCGGCAGTCCACGCAGATGCACATCTCCAGCGTCAGTGCAGGTGATGCCATTGTGCCCGCCCCACGCGGTTCTGCCGAGGCCGCACGGCTGGCCTGGAGCACCCTCCAGCCGGATCGCTGGCCCCTGCCCCTTGCGGCCTTCCCTTCCGATGCTGCCCTGGTGGGAGGTGCGGTGCGCGATGCCCTGCTGCAACGCCTGGGGCCCGAGCCGGATCTTGACCTGGTGGTGGAGGGCGACGCCATTGCCCTCTGCCGGCAGCTCAGCAAGCGGCATGGGGGCAGCGCTGTGGTGTTGGACCCCGAACGGAGCATTGCCCGCCTGGTGATCCAGGGCTGGAGCGTGGATCTCGCCAGGCTGGAGGGTGGCACCCTGCTAAGCGACCTGCAGCGGCGCGACTACACGGTGAACGCGATGGCGTTGCCCTTGGCGGATCAGACGGCCTTGGTGGATCCCCACGGGGGCTTGCATCACCTGGAACAACGCCAGCTGGTGGCCATCGCCGAGGCCAACCTGCTCGATGATCCATTGCGCCTGCTGCGGGGAATCCGCCTGGCCACCGAGCTGCATTTCCAGCTCGACCCCGCCAGTGAGGGCTGGATTCAGGAGCACCGGGGACGGCTCCAGCAGGTGGCGGGGGAACGGGTCCTAGCGGAGCTCGAGAAGCTGAGCAACGCCCCGGCCGGGGAGCAGGGCCTGTTGCAGTGCCTGCACTGGGGCCTGCTGAGCCCGTGGCAGGGCATCGACCAGGGAAGCCCACTGCCCCAACTCAACCCGAGCCAGGCAAGAGCCCTGGGGCTCAGGGAGTGCGACTGTGCCACGGCCCTGCCCTTGGCCAGGCTGGCGGCTGTGCTAGACGCGGAAGGCCTGAAAGCCCTCCGCAGCAGCCGCAAGTTGCAGCAGCGGGTGGAGCGACTGCGGCGCTGGCAATCGCGCCTGAATCACCAGCGCCCCCTGCAGGACGCCGAAGCCCTACCGGAAGCGGAGCGACTGCAGCTCCACCTCGAGCTGGAACTGGACTTGCCTGCCCTACTGCTCAGTTGGCCCACAGAGGCAGCGCAAGGGTGGCTGCGGCGTTGGGAGGATGGCAGCGATCGTCTGTTTCACCCCAAGCCCGCCATCGATGGGCTCACCCTGCAGCGACACCTGGGGCTCAAAGCCTCTCCCCAACTGGGGGCCTTGCTGCAGTTTCTAATGCTGGAGAGGGCCTTCGGCAGACTCAAGGGAGAGGGCGAAGCACTGCAGAAGGCCGAGCAATGGCTGAGGTCGACGACAGCGCCAAGCCCGGAGGACTAGGGGAAAGGCACCTCGCCGTGATTAACTTCACCTCGTA
Source organism: Vulcanococcus sp. SFB_649D_100_25 (assembly GCA_030833825.1). Lineage (GTDB taxonomy): Bacteria > Cyanobacteriota > Cyanobacteriia > PCC-6307 > Cyanobiaceae > Vulcanococcus. Next base: position 11,264 of record JAURGL010000042.1, read on the forward strand.
AGGCGTTATCAACGACCTGATCCAGCCAGTTAGGGCACAGCATTACGCAGAAGGTCGCCGTTTGAACTCCGCTGTCGGGTTCTCTGCAGCCGCATCGTGATTGACCCCGACCAGCCAGAGCACAGTTTCTTCCTTCCTCTCCCTCTCGACCCATGAGCGTTCGTCTGTACGTCGGCAACCTGCCCCAAAGCTTCGATAACAAGGAGCTCGAGGCTCTGTTCGCCAGCGTGGGCGAAGGCGTGCGCTTCAAAGCCGTCCAGGACCGTGAGACCGGAGCGGGCCGTGGCTTCGGTTTCGCCAACGTCAACGACGAGAAGCTCGCCGATGCCGTGATCGAGCAGCTCAACGGCCGTGAGTTCGGCGGTAATGCCCTGCGCATTGAGCGCTCGGAGCGCCGCGATGATCGCCGGAGCAACGACCGCCGCGGCCCTGGCAACAGCGTCGCCCCCACCGCAGCCCGCAAAGCCGTCAACAAAGTCGTGCACAGCGACAGCGTTGAAGAAGGCGCCCCTGATCCCCGCTGGGCTGGTGAACTGGCCAAGCTCAAGGGTCTTCTCGACAGCCAGAAGACTGCGGTCTGAGACCGGCGGCAGCCCTCAAAGCCTTCAGTTCCCCGGAAGATGCCCCAGGCACCCCGGGGATTTTTATTGGCCCTCGCGATCAACTCAGGGCAACAACGCGGCGGCAGCAATCACAGCCACGAAGATCCCCAGGAACAGAAAACCCATCCGGGTCATGTTCTGTTCGTGGTGATCAATGCCCTCCTCGACTTCATGGGCCATCTGCTGCCGAAAAGCGTCTAAGGCAGCCTGTTTGTCTTCAGCGTTGGGGACTTGCTTCATCAGATGAATCCTGGGTGATCAAAGGATCAAGGGTTCAGGCCCGGTGGAAGAACCAATAGGCACCAACCGCCAAGGCAATCATCAAAACAATTGGGACGCCAATCGCGGCCATGCCGTTATGGCTCTTC
>JAURGL010000043.1 GCA_030833825.1 Vulcanococcus sp. SFB_649D_100_25
TCCCTGCACGCAGAGCCCGGCGATGGCCGCCACTGCGGCGAGGGCTGGGAGGGCCCAGCTCGATTCGCCCTTGAGTTGTTTGAGTCCCGCCCGGATCCCGGCTGCAAGCAGGCCAAGACCCGCCAGCAGGTTGGGAATGCCTCCTTCCACCAGCAGCTCCAGAGGAACCGAGTAGGCGCTGAGGGCATTGAATTTCGGCTGCTGGTACAGCGGATAGATGAGGTTGAAGGCGGTGTTTCCCGGACCGATGCCCAGCCAGGGGCGGGCTTGGATCATGTCGATCGCCGCCAGCCAGACGTTGATGCGGAAGTTGTTGGAGCTATCGCCCCGTCCGGCCGCGAGGCTGAGGACGCGGATGCGCAGCGGCTCGATCTGCGTCACCGCGATCACAAGAGCAAACACGGCCACCCCGATCAACAGGGCGGGAAAGAGGCGCCTCCAGAGCGGAGGCCAGGTGCGGGTCTGCCGCAGCACCAGCAGCAGGATCACCAGTCCCAGGGCCGCCAGCATCCCCAGCCAGCCTCCACGGCTGTAGCTCAGGAACAGGGCCACACTGCCCAGCACCAGGCTGCCGGCTGCGAAGAGCCGTTGCGGCCAGGAACGCCACCGCAGCAGAGCGACCACGGCTAGCGGCAGGATCGGGATCAAATACCCCGCCAGCAGGTTGGGGTTCTCGAGCGGCCCGTAGACCCGGATCGTGCCATCGGCGACCGAATTGGGATCCGCCCAGCGCGCCAGCTCCGTGGTGTCGCCATAGAGCTGGCGGATGGCGAGGACGCTGCTGAAGAGTTCTCCGGCCAGCAGGGCCGCTACGACCCGATCCCACCACTGGGGTGCGCGATCAAACAGCTGGCGCATCAGGGCGTACACGCCCAGGTAGCTCACCAGCTTGAGCAGTCCTTTGAAGGCGGCTACCGGCACCGGCGAGAAGCCCGTGGAGAGGACTGCGACGGCGAGCATTGCCAAGAGCCAACCACTCACCGGGCGGATGCGCCCTGGGGGCTCGCAGAGCGCCCAAACCAACCAGAGCAGGCCTGCGGCCACGATCAACAGACTGAGGCCGCCGCGGGTCACCACCGGCATGCCGGCCATCAGTGCGCAGAGCACAACCCCGGACACCACCCCCAAGCGAGAAGCGAGGGGCCCCTGGGGGGCTCCACTCAACATCCCCTGCCACCGCAGCAACCAAGGGGTTGGCGGCGGGGTTGGCGCCGCCGACTCTGCGCTCATGACGACTCGGGAGGAGATATGGGCGAATTATCGGCGGCCTCCAGCGCTTGCTCCAGTGCCTCCAGGCTGGGAAGTGGAGCTTCGTTGCGTTCATAGAGCACCCGATACACCGGTAGGCCCTGATCCAGGACATAGGTCTCCCGCTCCGTGGGCACCGGAAGGGGGCTGCCCTCGCGCCAAGGGCGTGCATCGCCTGTGGGCCGGCTGAAACAGCCGCTCGCTTCGCTGACGGCCACCATTGGCTCAATCACCGCCAGGACATCGCTCTGGATGAAGAAGCGCTTTCCCGGTTGGAGGGCAGCGGCGATGGAGCGGAGCAGCGCGGGCTGAAGGACCCGCCGCTTGTGGTGCTTTTTCTTGAACCAGGGATCGGGAAACTGGATCGAGACCAGATCCAATTGAGCGGGTGGCAGGGAGAGCAGCCAGGCCTCCAGGCTCACATTGGCGTTGCAGAAGAGGTAGTGGAGGTTGCCCAGGCCCAGGGCCTGGCGATCGGCTTCCGCCGCTTTGACCAGGGGGCGACGGATCTCGACCCCCAGGTGGTTGATCTCCGATTGCTGTTGGGCCAACGCCAGGAGGAACCGCCCGCGGGCGCAGCCGATATCGAGATGGATCGGGCGCTCGGCGTTGCTGAACAGAGCCGCAGGTGCTGGCAGTTCCAACGGCAGCTGGAAGAAGCGGCTGAGGGGGTTGACGTGCTGGCGAACCATGGCGACTCAGGGGTTGTTCGGCACCAGGAAGCCCCAGCTGGCGGTGTAGCCGTGCAGATGGGTTGCTCCCAACGGGACCGATTTCGCCGTTGCAGAACGCTCCGCTGATCGGCAGATCAGGAAAGATCTCACGGCACCCCTCCACATCTCCATTGGCGGCCCCGTAGAGGCCTTCGCCGCGGCCGAGGCAGGCGAAGAGCAGGGCAGTCAGCGGTTGGCTCTGCCGGCCGGCTTGCCCCTGCAAGAGCTGGTGTTGCTCCTGGCGCGAGGCCTCGGCATCCCTCAGCTGGAACTGCACCTGCTGGCCGACCCGCAGCCGTTCCGCCACGGCAACCGAGCCCGTCCGTGGGTCAACCCCGATCAGGTTGCGGACCAGGAAGGCGGGCTCGGGGGCATCGCCGCTGGAGGGCAGCTGGAAGTTGCTTTTCGCCACCCCAAGGAAGAGGGAATGACGCACCAGTTCCCGCTCAGCCGGGGAGAGGGTTTCCAGAATGCTCTGCAGGCAGGCCACCGGTGTTCCCTCCTGCTCTGCGGCCCTGAGGCGCTGAACCACGTTGCGCTCCGCCTTGTCGATTTCAAAAATCGGCCCAATGGGCTTGCAGCCCTGGGCCACCACCGGGTCGATCCGCCAGGCCCCTTTGATCAGGCACCCGATGGCCCCATCCAGCACGCCGTCGTCCAGCAGCAAGGAGCCGTGGTTGGCGCTGTGTTGTCCAGCGATGCCTCCGATCTTGTGGGCGTTGGGGTAGGCGTAGTCGAGCCCGCTGATCAGGTCATTGATGGCGTTGCAGGTGGGATCGATGAACAGCAGCATCGAGTGTCCATCGGTTGGATCGACGCCTGCCCAGTCCGCCCAGTGCTGGCTGGATCCATCGAGATCGGGGAGCTGATCGGTCTTGAGCCGGAACACCTCGATCTCCGTGTCCGGGAGTTCCAGCAGGGTGAGGCTGATGCCCGGCTTGTGTTCCAGTTCATGGGCCTGGCCCTTGGGGTCAGTGCCCACCACCCCACCACCGCAGCAGCCGATCCAGTGTTTGCTTGCAATGGCTGTGCGCAGCAGTGGCAGCACCCGTTGCAGGTCGCTGGCATAGGCGCTGGAGCAGAACACCAGGGTTAGGTCTGCGGCGTGCCTCTGCCCGGCCTGTTTGAGCTGCAGGGCGAGCTCTGCAACAGCCTCTTCCAAGGAGGGCTGCTGGCTGAGCGCTGTGAAGCACCGTGCCTGCTGTGAGGCCCGGTGCGAGGGCAGCAAGGACAGGAGGCGGGAGTGCCAAGCCATCGGCGGACCTTACAGCCGCTCCTTTTCCGTCAAGGGCTGCAGATAATGGCCACTGGTGAGTCCCTGCCGCGTGCCAGATCTGTTGCTCTATCGCACCCTTGTCTGGCTGGACTACCGCCTGGCTGCTGTGTTCGCCATCGGGCTGCCCCTCGTGCTCTTGATCTGGGCGGCCTGGAAGCAGGAGGGGGCCCTCGTGCGCCTACTGGGCATCTACTGGAAGGTGGCCAGTCTTTTGCTGATTACGGTTCTGCTGCTCACCGACAACCGTCCCCTGGGCTACCTGCTGGCGTTGATGGCCCAGCTGCTGATGGTGGGATCCGTGTGGTTCTGGGTGGATCTCAACGAGGAGCTCGCCGATCTGCCCCCCTGGCGCCCGCTCCCATTTGTGGTCCGTGCCTGGCGCTGGGGCCTGACGGTGTTCGGCTTGCTCGGTGCGGCCTTGAGTGCGGTCGCCATCGATTGCGTGCGGGGCGGCGTCACCCGAGCGATGTGCCGCGTTTGGTTGGAGGCCCCCGATGATCTGCATGGGGGGATTGCCCGGTTGTTTGACTTCGTCTTTGGGGGGAGCTGGACAGCCGCGATCGCTGCCTTCATCGGTTATGTGACCTTGGTGGCCTACGGGGTGGGCCTGCTGCAATGGCTGCTGGTGCGTCTGCCGAAGCAGGGCCGCGTCGCCGGCGGTTTCTAGGGCCTGGCGATGGGGACTGTCGCGGCACTCTTGAGCCAGCTGGAGGCGATCAGCAGCGGGCGTGCTGATCGGGTGGTTCGGCTCACGGGCATGCTCCCCGTCCAGGGCGGCGAAGAAGCCTTTGAGTTGCTGATCTTTCGGGGTTTCTCGAGCAGCGTCAGTCATCCGACGGCCTTTGATCCCGATCAGCCAGCCCTGCCTGCGGAGGCGCGGGTTTTAGAGGCTGAGCTGTTGCAGGGGCCCCTGAATCCTGCTGCGGAACAGCGCCTGGCGGGCCCGATGGCCCCCGAGCAGCTGCTTGATCCGGCGGCATGGGGTTGAAGAAGGGTCACTCACCCACACACAGCCGTCGCCAATCACCGCAGAGCCTGCTGAGGGCTTGGCTGTGCGGCATGAGCTGATCGGCGCTCGCCAGCTCGAAATCGGCGAAGTCAAATCCTGGGGCCACCGTGCAGCTCACCAAGCTCCAGGGGCTGCCAGGCGCTGGTTCGGCGGCAAACCAGCTGCCCGCCGGCACCACGTGTTGAGGTTGCTCTCCGCCCGAGAGATCCATGCCCAGGCGGGTTGTTGTGGCCGCGCCGCCAGGGCTGAGCTCGTGCACCAGCAGGGCATCGCCGCCATGGAAATGCCAGGCCTCATCGGAGTGGATCCGGTGCCAGTGGGAGCAATCGCCGGCCTCCAGCAGAAACAAGATGGCGGTGCTGGCGGCGCGCAGGCCGTGGGGCGTGTCCACCCGTTGGCTCGCGCGATAGGTCTCGCGGTAATGCCCCCCTTCCGGATGTGGAACCAGCTCGAGCTGAGCGATCAGCTCAGCACTGCTACGCATCGGCCGCAGAGGGTGGGGTGGGCGCTGTGGTGGCCGATGTCGGTTTCGTAGTGCCAGCAGCGCTCGCATTTCTGGCCGGCGGCTCGGGCGATGCGCACGGTGATGCCGCCTTCCGCGGCCTCCGCCAGCACCGCGTCCGGCGCGCTGCCGCCCAGCTGCAGGCCAGACACCAGCAGCCAGTCCGCCAGGTTGTCCACGCTGGGGTGGGCGGTTGCCTCCAGCCAGCTGAGGGCAGCGCGGGTGGATTCGGCGCCATCGCCGAGTTCCAGCTGGACCTGGGCTTCTAGGGAGGCGCCGAGCTGGCCGCCGGAGCGGCAGCTCTCCAGTTGGCGGTTCACCAGGGCCCGCAGCTGCAGGATCTGATCCATCGGCTGCTCCAGCGCCGGCTGACGCCATTCGGCCGGTGCGGTGGGCCAGCCCCGCTCGAACACGGAGCGTTCGGCCACCCCGTAGGGAAGGTTCTGCCAGATGTCTTCGGCCATGTGGCAGAGCACCGGTGCGATCAGCCCCGCCAATCGCTCCACCACCAGGGCCAGCACGGTCTGGCAGCTGCGGCGGCGGAAGTCGGTCGCTCCGCTCACGTAAAGCCGGTCCTTGGCGATATCGAGGTAGACGTTGGAGAGATCCACCACACAGAAGTTCTGCAGCGCCTGGAAGAAGCGGTAGAACTCGAAGCGCTCGAAGTCGCCGCTCACGCTGTCGATCAGGGCAGCGGTGCGCTGCAGCATCCACTGATCCAGGAGCGGCAGCTCGGCGTAGGGCACGGCATCGCGAGATGGATCGAAGTCATGCAGGTTGCCCAGCAGGTAGCGGGCGGTGTTGCGCACCTTCCGGTAGACGTCGGCCAGCTGTTTGACGATCCCTGGGCCTAGGGGCACATCAGCGGAGTAGTCGACAGAGCTCACCCAGAGGCGCAGCACATCAGCCCCATAGGCGGGCTCCTGTTTTTCGTTCTTGCCGCCCTCGACCAGCACCGCGGGATCCACCACGTTGCCGAGGGATTTGCTCATCTTGCGGCCCTTCTCATCGAGGGTGAAGCCGTGGGTGAGCACCCGCTTGTAGGGGGCGTGGCCGTTGACAGCCACGGAGGTGAGCAGGCTGCTCTGGAACCAGCCGCGGTGCTGATCGCTTCCTTCGAGATACAGGTCGGCGGGGTAGTGGAGTTGGGGGGCACGGCTCTCGCTGCCCGTGATCCCGCCCAGCACGCCGGCCCAGGAGGAGCCGGAATCGAACCAGACGTCCATCGTGTCGGTCCCTTTGCGCCATTGCGCTGCATCGGCGGCGACCTCCGCGGGCAGCAGGCCGGCTTCGTCGCGCTCCCACCAGACGTCAGCGCCGTGCTCAGCGATCAGCGCCTGGATATGGCTGAGGGTGGCTTCGTTGAGCAGCACCTCGCCGGTTTCGCGGTGGTAGAAGACAGGGATCGGTACCCCCCAGGTGCGCTGTCGGCTGATGCACCAGTCGCCCCGCTCGCTGACCATGGCCTCGATCCGGTTGCGGCCGCTGGCTGGCAGCCACTCCACCTGGGCGATGGCCTCAAGGGCCGCAGCGCGGAAGCCCTCCACCGAGGCGAACCACTGCTCGGTGGCGCGGAAAATTGTTGGTTTTTTGGTGCGCCAGTCGTAGGGGTACCGGTGCTCGTAGCGCTCCTGCTTGAGCAGCAGGCCCGTTGCCTCAAGGGCTTCCAGGATGGTGGGGTTGGCATCCTTCAGGACATTGGTGCCGGCGAAGGGGCCCGCTTCGGCGGTGAGGTTGCCCGCTTCATCCACCGGGCAGAGCACCGGGAGCTTGTATTTGCGGCCGGTGTTGAAGTCATCCACGCCGTGGCCGGGGGCGGTGTGGACCAGGCCTGTGCCGGCTTCGGTGGTGATGTAGTCACCGCCGATCACCACAGGGCTGGTGCGATCCATCAGGGGATGGCGGTAGACGATCCCCTCCAGATCGGCCCCTTTCACGTTCAACAGGGGCTTGAGCCCAAGGCCCAGGCTGGTCTCCAGGCTTTCCCGCAGTTCTGAGGCCACCACCAGGTGACTCACCGCTGGGGCCTTGGCTTCGCCGCGCCCGCTCACGGCGCAGATGGCGTAGTCGAGCCGCTCGTTGACCGAGACCGCAAGGTTTGCCGGCAGTGTCCAGGGGGTGGTGGTCCAGATCGCCACCGCTAGGCCGCCCGCTGCGGTCGCGTCTTCCGGGTTCAGCCCGGCGGCGCTCAGCTGTGACCCCAGGGCTGGAGGGAGCTCCACAGCCGGGAAAGCGGCATACACGCTTGGTGAGGTGTGCCCGTCGGGATATTCGAGTTCCGCCTCCGCCAGGGCCGTGCGGGAGCTTGGGCTCCAATGCACGGGCTTGAGGCCGCGGTAGATGTGGCCAGCCAGGACCATTGCCCCGAAGACGCCGATTTGGGCGGCCTCGTAGCTCTTCTGCAGGGTGAGGTAAGGCTGATCCCAGTCGGCCCAGATGCCCCAGCGGCGGAAGCCGGCCTTCTGGCCTTCCACCTGCTCAAGGGCATAGGCATGGGCCTTCTTGCGCAGGCTCACCGGGGTGAGTTCAGTCCGTTCACTGCTCTTGAGGCCCTGGAGCACCTTCAGCTCGATGGGCAGGCCGTGACAGTCCCAGCCCGGGATGAAGCGGGCCCGCTTGCCCTGCAGCAGGGCGGTCTTATTGATGATGTCCTTGAGGATCTTGTTGAGGGCGTGCCCCACGTGCAGGGCCCCGTTGGCATAAGGGGGGCCGTCATGGAGGGTGAAGCTCTCGCCAGGGTTCTCCTGGCTTAGGCGCTCATACAGCTGCAGCTCCGCCCAGAACGCCTGGATCTCCGGCTCGCGCACCTTGGCGTTCGCCCGCATCGAGAAGGGCGTCTGCAGAAGGTTGAGGGTGTCCTTGTAAGAGCTGGCGGGCGCAGAGCTGGCGGTCACGGCGCCGGGGGTAGCAACGGCTGATTATCCCGCCTGGGGGCTGGAGGCCTCGATCAGTTGGTCGATCTCCTCGAAGGAGCTCACCACCACGGTTTCGCTGGGCGCGCTCTCAGGGGTGCCGTTTTCGGTGGGTGCTGTCTGCTCCTCGTTGCCCTGGCTGACGGCTTCGGCGCGAACCCAGCGTTTGCTGACGCTGGTTTTGCGTTGCCCGCCCTTAAAGGCCGAGAGGAGCGAGCTGCTCGTGGTGCTGAGGGCATCAGCCGCCTTGGCGCTGCTGCTGAACAGTTCGCTGAGGCTCGTTTGCCAGCGCTCCAAGGAGAACAGCCGCTGTTGCTCTTCAGGGCTGAGCATCCGCCAGCGACCCTGCAGGACCTCATTCCCCAGGCGCCCGATCAACAGGGCTCCGCAGAGCACGGCGAGCATCGGAGCGCCGGTGAGACGGTCTGCGCTGGTCACCAGCGTGAGCCCCATCAGCAGCACCACGGCGCCCCAGGCGGCGTCACGGGGGCGACTGAGTTCGCTGGCGAGCAGAGGTAACAGCATCACGGCAAGGCCCACCAGCAGGGCCAGGCTTCCACTGACGGTGGCCAGCATGAAGGCAGACAGGCGTTGACCCCATTGTGGGGCGATCCCTACAGTCGTGCCCTGCCCACCTGGCGGAATTGGTAGACGCGCTGGGTTTAGGTTCCAGTGGCTTCGGCTGTGGGGGTTCAAGTCCCCCGGTGGGCATTCGCTTCAGACCTTGGTTTTCCTAAGGTGGCTGCCAGTTGTCCGGCGGCGAATTCCAGGGAATGACGCAGGCTCTGGTGCCGCCGTTGAGTTCAGAGCTCCCCCCGCAGGACCTGCGGGCTTCGGTGAGTGCTGTCCCCAGGGAGTATCTCGATCCCCCGGCGCCCTGGAATCCCACGGTGGCGCTCTTCCTTGGCGGGTATGCCCTCGCGCTGATCACCATCGCCGGCTGGTTTGCCTGGGGCTGGCCCTTGCCAGTGCTGCTGGCCACGGGGTTCCTGGCGCTGCACCTCGAAGGCACCGTGATTCACGATGCATGCCACAACGCGGCCCATCCCAACCGCTTCTGGAATGCCTTCATGGGGCATGGCTCAGCCCTGTTGTTGGGGTTCAGCTTTCCGGTGTTCACGCGGGTGCATCTGCAGCATCACGCCCATGTGAACGATCCCAAGAACGATCCCGATCACATCGTGAGCACCTTCGGCCCCCTTTGGCTGATTGCACCACGATTTTTCTATCACGAATATTTCTTCTTCCAGCGCAAGTTATGGCGCGGTCATGAGTTGCTGGAATGGGGAATTGCCCGCGGTGTGTTTTTCACGATCGTTTTTGCAGGAATCAAGTACGGCTTTATTGATTTCGTCTTCAACTGCTGGTTTGCCCCAGCCCTGATGGTGGGGGTCACGCTTGGGCTGTTCTTTGATTACCTCCCTCACCGCCCCTTCTCTTCGCGCAATCGTTGGCATAACGCGCGCATCTATCCAGGGCGCTTGATGAATTGGCTGATCATGGGTCAGAACTATCACCTGGTTCATCACCTTTGGCCATCCATCCCCTGGTTTGAATACCGCCCTGCGTATCACGCTGCAAAGCCCATTCTTGATGCGAAGGGATCACCGCAGCGCCTCGGTCTCTTTGAAAGCTTTGGGGATTTCACCAACTTCATCTACGACGTAGTGATCGGTGTTCGCAGCCACCGGCGCCGCCGCAGCAAGCTCCGCCCGATTGCTGGACTGCTGCCTTCGTTCCGGGCTCGACGTCACGTTGTGGCCCTGCTTCACCGCACGGCAGTGTCCCCGAGGCGCTGACCTAGGTCAGTCCGCCAGGATCTTCGGAACCCGGAAGAAGTCACCCTCGCGCTGGGGGGCTTCATCCAGAAGTTGCTCCCGCACGTCTGTGGGCACGACCACATCGTCACGGGTGACGTTGACGACCTCAACCGCACGGGTGGTCGGGGGGACGCCTTCGGTGTCCACAGCCTGGAGGTGATCCACGTAGTCGAGGATCCGCTCGAGCTGGCTGGTGTAGGTCGCGATCTTCTCCTCAGGCAGATCCAGTCGGGCCAGCTGGGCCACCTTGCGGACGTCGTCGGCGCTGATGTTGCTCATGGGGCGAACCTAGCTGGCCGGCTCGCCGAGGAACCGCTCGAGATCCTTGGCCAGGGCAGCGGCGGACACGTCGAGGAATCGGGCTCCATGCTCGGCCGTCGCCAGTGACGGATCAGATCCCATGCGGCCGTCGGGGTGACGGCGGCGGAAGTCCTCGGGCCCGTGGATTGGGCCGGCAGGAGCTGGATCGGGCAGAGGCCTCTGCTTGCTCAGCAGGCTCGGCTCCAGCTGCAGGGTGATGGCGATTTCGCTGGGGGTGGCATGGTGCCCCTCCTTGTCGCCGTAGAGCTCCCTGGCGAGGTTCATGGCTTCCGGTGCCATGAACCAGTTGGCCAGCTTGCAGCGCAGCGCCCCTGCATTGGGCAGGCCGCGGCTGGCGGCGGTCCCATAGGCCTGGGCAAAGGCGGCTTTGCAGGTGGCGATGTTGCCGCCGTGGCCGTTGATCACATAGATGCGCTCAAAGCCATGCCTCGCCAGGGAGAGCACCAGATCGTGCATGACCGCCAGGAGGGTGGAGGGCTGCAGGCTCATGGTGCCGGCAAAGCCCAGGTGGTGCTCCGCCATGCCAAAGGCCTGGGCTGGGGTCACCAGCACACCGGTGCGCCGACCGACCTCGAGGGCCACGGCTTCAGCGGTGAGGGCGTCGGTCCCGATCGCTCCTGTAGGCCCGTGCTGTTCGGTGGAGCCGAGGGGGACGATCACCCCCTTGCTGCGTTTCAGGTACTCCTCCACTTCCGGCCAGCTGCGCAGTTGCAGACGGATGTCTTCGACACTGGTGGCAACCACGACGGCCCTTGGCGTGAGTTGGGATCAGTATCCCTAGGATTCTGACGAGGCGGTTCCCGAGGGTGCCCCATGCTTCAGCGACGGCTTTACCGCTACCAGTGCGAGCAACGGCCGATCTGGGTGTTTCTGCGCGATCAGCAACGCTGGATCGAAGAGGCCCTGGTGGTCGAGCTTGAGGGTGATCTGGTCACGCTCCGCTACGACGCCGATGACGAGGACGAGATGCACAGCTGGGAGGAAACCGTCCGCCTCGATTCCATCGGTGCTGTGAGCACTCGCCTGGCCTACTTCAGCCGCAGCACCCTTCCCGATGACATTGAGGTGACCGGGGACTGTCCTGAGTCAGAGCAGCTCCCAAGCCAGGGCTGAGGCACTGATCAGCCCAGCTGCAGGGCAATCCAGAACAGGAAGATCACCAGGAGCACCAGGCCATCCAGACGGGTGACCCGGCCGCTGGTGGGTCTCACCAGAAACAAGGTGAGCCCCAGCAGCACCATCTCCAGGGGGTCGAGGCCGAGGATGACATCGCTGTGGATTAACGCTCCGATGAGCAACACAGCCGGCACCGTGAGGCAAAGGGTGGATAGGGCGGAGCCGTAGAGGGTGTTGAGCGAGCGCTGCACCTCGCCGCGGGAGGCGGCCTGGAAGGCATTGAGAGCTTCGGGGGCCAGCACCAGCAGACCAACCAGAACGCCGCCCATCGAACTGGGAAGCCCCAGATCGGTAATGCTCGTTTCGATCAGCTGACCCATCGATTCGGTGATCAGCACCAGGAGCAGCAGGCCGGCGCCCAGCAGGCTCATCGATGGCAGCAGAGCAATCGCGCGATCGGATTCAGCTGCAGCTCCCTCCAGCCACTTGGCCTGCGCGGCACTTTCGGTGAACAGGGTTCGGTAGGTGCCGGTTTGGTAGGTGAGAAAGACGGTGTAGAGCCCAACCGCTGCCACGCTCAACACCACATTCACCGGCATGGTGAAGTTGGCCTCATCGGTGAGATGGGCAAAGTTGGGGGTGATCAGGGCCATCACGCTGATGGCGGAAATCAGGCTGAGATAGGTGGAAGAGCCGCTCAGATTCATGCTCGCCAGCTCGCTGGCGGAGCTGAGTGGGGCGTCGAGCTGTCGCTCTTGCTCTTGGGCCGCCAGAAAGATCGAGATCCCTTTCACGCCCGTCAGGGCGATCATCAACACGGCGAACATCGAATCCCGCGCCAGGGTCGGGTTCTGCTCGCCGGTTGTCATGGTGCTGGCGATCAGGGCCAGTTCCACCACGATGGCTGAGGCGGTGAGGATCAAGGTGCCGTAAGGCTCCCCGAGCTTCATGGCCAGCTCGTCGGCGTGATGGGCCACGCGTGTGGCCAGCAGCAGCACCACTGCGCTCAGCGCCAGTAAACCCATCAACACAGCCGCTGCCGTCTGCTCCAGCAGCCAGGGGAGGGTTGCGGTGAGCTTCAGGCACGCCAAAACGGCGCTGCCGAGCAGGAGGCTCAGCAGGGTGGAGCGCATGGGGAGGGCTCAGTGGGCGGTCCCGTTGCCGTCGTAGTTGTCGGTGTCGTAGTAGCCGCCTTTGGTCCCGAAGAAGAGGGTGGCCAGCACGAACAGCCCGCTGCCGCCAATCAGAACGGTGGCCAGGGTGAAGCCTTCAGAATGCATCGCTTGGGGCGCGG
>JAURGL010000044.1 GCA_030833825.1 Vulcanococcus sp. SFB_649D_100_25
TGGTGGCGACATGGACCAGGACAGGACCCTCGTGGGCATGGGCCTGTTCGAAGACCTTGATCATGCCGGCCATGTCATGGCCATCCACGGGCCCCATGTAGGTGAACCCGAGCTCCTCGAAGACAGCCCCAAGCTTGGGCACCGCCAGGCGCTTCATGCTCTCCTTGAGGTTCTTCAGCTCAGGGGGCAGTTCCCCGTGCATGAAGGGGAGGTGCTTGATCGCCTCCTCGGCGTTGTCCTGCAGGAACTGCAGCGGCTTGCTGTGCCGCATGCGGTTCAAGTGGGTCGAGAGGGCCCCCACCGGAGGGCTGATCGACATGTCGTTGTCGTTCAGGACCACCAGAAGCCGGGTCTTCGGCAGGTGTCCGGCATGGTTGATCGCCTCCAGCGCCATCCCGCCGGTCAGGGATCCGTCGCCGATCACAGCGACACATTTGAAGTTCTCACCGCGCTGGTCGCGGGCCAGTGCCATGCCCAGGGCCGCCGAGATGGAGGTGCTGGCGTGACCGGCCCCGAAATGATCAAACGGGCTCTCGCAGCGCTTGAGATATCCGGCAACCCCATCCTTCTGGCGGAGGGTGTGGAAGTCGTTGAAACGACCGGTGATCAGCTTGTGGGGATAGGCCTGGTGGCCCACATCCCAAACCACGCGGTCATGGTCCAGATCGAGGGTCTGATAAAGGGCCAGGGTCAGTTCGACAACGCCAAGGCCGGGACCAAGGTGACCACCGCTGGTGCTCACCACCTCGAGGTGACGCTCGCGGATCTGACGTGCAACCGCTTCGAGCTCAGCGAGGCTCAGGCCGTGCAGCTGATTCGGATGAGTCAGCTCGCTGAGATGCATGCCCGGCCCCAAGAGTGGGATTAAGCCTACGCGCAACATCTCTCCGGCTGGGGTGTAAGCCAATGCAGACGGCGGCCGTGTCAGGGCCTTGCCACACTGGGGAGATCGTTCCCCGGGGCTCAAACGCTGCCGGGGCCACCCTGCAAGGAACCTGAGGTTGATGGAACCGGCGTCTGTGGAGACCAGAGAGAACACCACAGACATGCTGCAGCGCATCCTGCGGGCCAGGGTCTACGACGTGGCGATTGAATCGCCCCTGGATCCGGCCCCCAACCTGTCGCGGCGCCTCGAAAACAACGTGCTGCTCAAGCGGGAAGACCTGCAGCCGGTGTTCAGCTTCAAACTCCGGGGGGCCTACAACAAGATGGCCGGACTCAGCCCGGCCGAACTGGAGCGGGGGGTCATCGCCGCCAGTGCCGGGAACCATGCCCAGGGGGTTGCCCTCGGGGCCCAACGCCTGGGCTGCAGGGCGGTGATCGTGATGCCCGTCACCACCCCTGAGATGAAGGTACGGGCCGTGGCGGCCCGCGGCGCTGAGGTGGTGCTTCACGGCGACACCTATGACGCCGCCTGCGCTGAGGCCTATCGGCTGGCGGAACAGCGGGGCCTCAGCTTCATCCATCCCTTTGATGACCCGGAGGTCATCGCTGGGCAAGGCACGATCGCCATGGAGATCCTGCGGCAGTGCCACGAGCCACCCGATGCGATCTACGTGGCGGTGGGTGGTGGCGGCCTGATCGCCGGGATCGGGGCCTACGTGAAGAGCCTGTGGCCCCAGGTGGAGGTCATCGGTGTTGAACCGGTGGATGCCGATGCCATGACCCGCTCTTTAGCCCTGGGGGGACGGGTGCAGCTCGAGCAGGTGGGGCTGTTTGCCGATGGCGTCGCCGGGCGGGAGGTCGGGGTGCAGACCTTTGCGATCGCCCGCGATGTGGTCGACGCGATGGTCACGGTCGACAACGACGCCATTTGTGCGGCGATCAAGGACGTCTTTGAGGACACGCGCTCAATCCTGGAACCCGCCGGAGCGCTGGCTGTGGCAGGTCTCAAGGCCGACGTGGCCCGTCGTGGGCTCAAGGGCCGCAACCTTGTGGCCGTGGCCTGCGGGGCCAACATGAACTTCGATCGTCTGCGCTTCGTGGCTGAGCGCACGGAAATCGGTGAGGACCGCGAGGCGATGCTGGCGGTCGAGATTCCAGAGGAGGCGGGAAGCCTGCGCCGGTTCTGCACCCTGCTGGGGCAGCGCAGCCTGACGGAATTCAGCTATCGCCTGGCTGATCCCAGCCGTGCCCACATCTTTGTGGGGGTTCAGACCAGTGGGAGCAACGACGAGCAGCAGCTGATCCACGACGTCCAGGCCGCTGGTTTTCCCTGTCTGGATCTCTCCAATGACGAGCTTTCAAAACTGCACCTACGCCACATGGTCGGTGGCCGCATGCCGACAGGCAGCGGCGAGACCCGTGAGCTGCTGTATCGCTTTGAGTTTCCGGAGCGGCCTGGTGCGCTGATGCGTTTCCTCACCAGCCTCCACCCCAACTGGAATATCAGCATTTTTCACTACCGGAATCACGGCGCCGACGTAGGCCGAATCGTGGTGGGGGTGCAGGTGCCACCAGCGGAGCTCGGTGATTGGCAGTCCTTCCTCGATGGCCTCGGCTACCAGTACGTGGACGAGACCAACAACCCGGCCTATGGGCTGTTTCTGGGGGAAGTGGCCGGCACCCTGAGCGTGGGATAACTTGCCGCTAGAGCTGGGTGGGTAGCCATGGCGAGCGAGTCCCAGATCGACCCCTCTCAAGAGTCCCTCCCCTCTGACCTGTCCCTGCCGGCAAGGATTGAGGCGATCCTGTACCTCAAGGGCCGCGCCCTTGGTCTGGGGGAGCTGGCGGAGATCTCCGGTGTCAGCCGCGATCAAGTCGAAGTGGGCCTGATCACCCTGATGGCGGATTACGCCCATCGGGACACCGCCCTGGAGATCCGCCAGGAAGGTCAGCGCTACAGCCTTCAGCTGCGGGATGGCCTTGGTGATCTCGTCCAGAACCTCCTGCCGGTGGACCTGTCCACCGCAGCCCTGAGAACCCTGGCGACCATTGCCATCAAGAAGCGGATCCTGCAGTCCGACCTTGTGGATCTGCGTGGATCAGGCGCCTACGACCACATCAAGGAGCTGCTGGCCCAGAACTTCATTGAGCGAAAGCGGCAGAGCGAAGGACGCTCCTACTGGCTCAGCTTGAGCGAAAAGTTCCACCGCACCTTCTCCGTGAAAACGGATGAACTGGTGGCGCAACGGCGCTCCAGCGCACCCGCCCCGCGCCAGGAGGACTCCACAGCTGCCGCGGCGGAAGCAACGCCGGATCCAGGGCTCAGCGACGAGGCATGGGAGCAAGCGGCCTAGCGCTTTCCTGCATAGAGTCCCTCCCAGAGCAGCAGTAGCGATGTCACCCGTTGTCGGCGATCTGATCGGGGTCTTGGCGCAGACCATTTCGATCTACACCCTGATCCTGCTGGTGCGGGTGTTGCTCAGCTGGTTCCCAAATCTGGATTGGGGCAACCCGGTGCTATCCACCGTGAGTGCCATCACCGACCCCTATCTGGGGGTGTTCAGGGGCCTGATCCCACCCCTGGGTGGACTTGACCTCTCGGCCATCGTTGCCTTTCTGGCTCTCCAGCTGATCCAGACCCTGCTTGAGCAGAGCCGGGGTTTCTTCTACACCCCCTATTACTGAACGGGGGCCTCAGCGACGGCCTGCTCGAGGGGCAGCAGATCGTCAAATTCACCGGCCCGAGTCCGAACGGGCGCGTTGAAACCTCTGGCCTTCACGTTGGAGAAGGTGAAGGGTCCGGGTGTGCCGGCCGGGACCGCCAGCCGCAGCGCAAACGTTGAGTCGCCGGGGGCGACGTCGCCGATCGAGCCAACCCTGGAGCGGTTCTGGAGGACGGGTTCTCCGCTGGCGTCAAGGATCTGGGCGAAGACGTCGGTGTCCACGACCGGCTTGCGGCCAGGATTGACCACAGTCCCCCGCAGGACAAAGCAGCTTGCCCCGCTGGGCCGTTTGAGCTGGGGTTGAGCTCCGATGTCCTCACTCGGGCATGGCTCAAGGCTCACATCACGAACGCTCAAGGAGGCGGCGTGGGCCTGCGGCACCGACACGCTGACCATCAGCACCAGTGGCAAGAGCGCAACAACCAGCCTGCGGCTTGCCTGCAACACGGATGAGACCACGGACACGGCGTTGCACTCGGAAGGGTTGTCGCAGCGGCCCGGGAGAGGTCTTGGGGACCAGAGACCTGGAGACCCTCAGCGATGGTCGCCGCTACCAGCAATCACGTTACGGGCGGCACGACTGGCCAGCTTGTCGAGGTTGGCAGCGGCAATCTCCTCGAGCCCAAAGCCGAGCTCGCTCGCCAGCTGAGCCACGTACCAGAGGACATCACCCAATTCCAGCTTGAGGGCATGGCGGACCTCATCGGAGAACACGCCGCCTTGGTCCCGCAACACCTTTTTCACCTTGTCTGCCACCTCACCGGACTCACCGCAGAGCCCAAGGGTGGGGTAGATGGGGTTTTCTCCCACATTCGGGTAGCGAGCCGTGCGACGGGCGCCGTCCTGGTAGGTGTTGAGATCCATTGGCACGACAGCGCTGGAGGGCCCCGATGATAAGTTCAGCCCTAACCTTGGCGACCCGAATGGCCCTGCCCGATCTCACGCGTCGCACCAAGATCGTGGCAACTATCGGTCCTGCCACCGAGTCTCCGGAGCAGCTGCGTCGCTTGATCGAGGCGGGGGCGACGACGTTCCGTCTCAACTTCTCCCACGGAGACCACAGCGAGCACGCCGCTCGCATCAGCACGATCCGCCAGGTGGCCCGCGAGATGGGCGTTCACATCGGCATTCTTCAGGATCTGCAGGGTCCGAAGATCCGTCTTGGCCGCTTCAAGGACGGTCCGATCACGGTGGCCAAGGGGGATCCCTTCACCCTGACCTCCCGTGATGTGGAGTGCGGCCAGGAGATCGCCACCGTCACCTACGACAAGCTCGCCGATGAGGTCGTCGCCGGCAGCCGGATCCTTCTCGATGACGGCCGTGTGGAGATGGTGGTCGATCGGGTTGAGCAGTCCAGCCAGACCCTTCACTGCAGCGTGACCGTTGGTGGAGTGCTCTCCAACAACAAGGGGGTGAACTTCCCCGACGTGCAGCTCTCGATCCGTGCCCTGACCGATAAGGACCGGATTGACCTCGCCTTCGGCCTGGAGCAAGGGGTCGACTGGGTGGCCCTGAGTTTCGTGCGGAACCCCTCCGACATGGAGGAGATCAAGGCCCTGATTCGCTCCCACGGACACAACACGCCGGTGGTGGCGAAGATCGAAAAGTTCGAGGCCATCGATCAGATGGACTCCCTGTTGCCCCTCTGTGACGGGGTGATGGTGGCCCGCGGCGACCTTGGGGTGGAGATGCCAGCCGAAGAGGTTCCGCTGCTTCAAAAGGAACTAATCCGCAAGTGCAACACCCTGGGGATCCCGGTGATCACCGCCACCCAGATGCTGGATTCGATGGTGAGTTGCCCCAGGCCCACCCGGGCTGAGGTGAGTGACGTGGCCAACGCCATCCTGGATGGCACCGATGCTGTGATGCTCTCCAATGAGAGTGCAGTGGGCGATTTCCCCGTGGAGGCGGTCGCCACCATGAGTCAGATCGCACGCCGCATCGAACGGGATTACCCGAGCCGCAGCACCGATGGGCAACTGGCTTCCACGATTCCGAATGCGATCTCCCATGCAGTCAGCTCGATCGCCAGTCAGCTGGAAGCTGCGGCAATCCTTCCCCTGACCAAGAGCGGAGCCACAGCCCGCAACGTCAGCAAGTTCCGCCCCAGCACACCGATTCTCGCCATCACCAGCGACAGCAAGGTTGCCTCCCAGCTGCAGCTGGTCTGGGGTGTGCACCCCCTGTTGGTGTCCGACATGGACAACGCCGCCTCCACCTTCAATCGGGCCATGGAAGTGGCTGCTGAGGCCAAGCTCCTCAAGGAAGGTGACCTGGTGATCCAGACCGCCGGGACCTTCACCGATGTCAGCGGTTCCACCGATCTGCTCAAGGTGAGCGTTGTCGGAGAGGGAACCGTTCTTAATCCGAACATCGTTTAAACCAGAAGGGTTCCGCCGGACGAAGCAATGGCCGCCAAGCTGCCGATGCGCGAGACGGTGGGGATGGCCCTCGCCACCTTGCGAGCGAACCGACTGCGCTCAGCCCTGACGATGCTCGGCATCGTGATCGGCAATGCCTCCGTCATCACCCTTGTGGGGGTCGGTCGCGGCGCCCAGAACCTGGCGGAAGGTCAGCTCAACACCCTCGGGGCGAACGTGCTGTTTGTGGTTCCCGGGAACAACGACAGCCGCCGTCAGGGGATTGATTTTCCCAAGACCCTGGTGCTTGAGGACGCCAAGGCGATTGCGGAACAGGTGCCCAGCGTGAAACGGGTGGTGCCCCAGATCACCCTGAATGCGGTCGTGCAGGCAGGGGCCAAAAGTGTCAGCGCCACCATCTCGGGCATCAACCCTGACTTTCTGACGGTGCGGCGCTTTGAAGTCGCGCGGGGACGCTTCATCGACCAGCGGGACATGGATGGGGCCCGCAACGTGGTGGTGATCGGCCCCGACCTCCAGCAAAAGCTTCTGCCAACGGGCTCGGCGATCGGCCAGCGCCTGCGGATCCGCGACCAGGGCTTTGAAGTGATCGGCGTGATGGCTCCGAAGGGAGCCGTGTTCGGACAAAACCAGGACGAAGCGGCTTACATCCCCCTGACCACGATGGTCAGCAAGCTCTCAGGTCGCGATCCCACCTATGGGGTCAGCCTGAATTTCATCAGCGTCGAAGCCAAGGACGAAGCCAGTACGGGGGCGGCGAAGTTCCAGATCACGAATCTGTTGCGTCAGCGCCACAACATCCTTCGCGAAGACGATTTCGCGGTGCGTTCCCAGAAGGACGCCCTCTCCATCGTCGGGACGATTACCGGGGGGCTCACCTTGATGCTGGGGGCGATCGGCGCCATCTCCCTGCTGGTGGGTGGCATCGGGATCATGAACATCATGTTGGTGTCGGTCAGCGAGCGCACCTCCGAGATCGGCCTGCGCAAGGCGATCGGTGCCCGCAGCAGCGATGTGCTCGCTCAATTCCTGATCGAGGCCCTGGTGCTCTCCAGCCTTGGTGGTGTGGTGGGGAGTGCCCTTGGCCTGTCCGCCATTGCCCTTGTGGCCGCCTTCACCCCATTGCCGGCGGCCATCGGAGCCTCAAGCGTCCTGGTGACCATGGGCCTCTCGGGCTCGATCGGGCTCGTCTTCGGGGTTCTCCCCGCCCGCCGAGCCGCGCGACTCGATCCCATCACCGCCCTGCGCAGCCTCTGATCGAGCGGCCAAGAGGGCAGCACTGACCAGGGGTGACTTTCTAAAGAAAAAGCAAAGCTGGCGGGTCGATCTGTCGATTCGTCTGAATTGCGACAGTTTGGGACTCAGCGAGGACGCTTAATGCACATCTCCTGGCAACACGTCCTTGATTCAGCTCGAGTGTGGTTACCAGAACCGCAGCGAACGCATGGTGATCCTGCGCTGCACAGGGCCCAATCGCTTCTTCCTGGAACGGGTCGTGTTCCCGATGGAATTGCTTGCCTTCGAGGCCCCCTCAGAAGCAGACGTGGAGATCTGGTGTCACAGCCTGGGGGGACCTGAAATGCTCGAGCGTTTCAGCGCTGAGGATCTCGCCCCGATCAGCAGCAGCAGAAACAGCAACAGCGGCAGCGTGAGTCCAGATCAAGCCTGGCCTCAAAGCGCCTGAGCTGAGGCCCGAGCCCCAGTCAAACCCCCTTCGGTTGCAGGGATCTGCGCGGATCGCGCCCAACTAGCTTTACACTTGTTAAACATTCAGATCTGCACCTGAGGCGGCCATGAATCAACGCTGGCGCACTATCGCTCTGTGGGTGCTGCCGATCGGTGTCGCCCTCTTCTTGGGGTGGCAAGTGCTCGGCGGTGGCAGGGGGCCCATGGCTCCCGCGGGCCCCACGGTTGCTCCGCGCAATGCAGCCGTGGCCCGCATGAGCTACGGGCGGTTCCTCGACTACGTCGAGGCCGGCCGCGTGACCGCCGTTGACATCTTTGATGGTGGTCGCACCGCGGTGGTGGAAGCGGTGGACCCTGACCTCGACAACCGCGTCCAGCGCTTGCGCGTTGATCTCCCCGGCCTGGCCCCTGAGCTGGTGAACAACCTCAAGGAGCAGGGCATCAGCTTTGACATTCATCCGCCCCGTCAGGCCCCGCCTGCCCTTGGCCTGTTGGGCAACCTGCTCTTCCCGCTGCTGCTGATCGGCGGCCTGATCTTTCTGTCGCGCCGTGGCAGTGGGATGCCCGGCGGCCCCGGCCAGGCGATGCAGTTCGGCAAAACCAAGGCTCGCTTCGCAATGGAAGCCGAGACCGGAGTGATGTTCGACGATGTCGCCGGCGTCGAGGAAGCCAAGCAGGACCTCCAAGAGGTGGTCACCTTCCTGAAGACCCCCGAGCGCTTCACCTCCGTGGGCGCCAAGATCCCGAAAGGCGTGTTGCTGGTTGGCCCCCCCGGCACCGGCAAGACCCTGCTCGCCAAGGCCATCGCCGGTGAAGCCGGTGTGCCCTTCTTCTCCCTGTCCGGTTCGGAATTCGTGGAGATGTTCGTCGGCGTCGGTGCAAGCCGTGTCCGCGACCTGTTCAAGCGCGCCAAGGAAAACAGCCCTTGCCTGATCTTTATTGACGAGATCGATGCCGTTGGTCGTCAGCGCGGCGCCGGCGTCGGTGGCGGCAACGACGAGCGGGAGCAGACCCTCAACCAGCTCCTCACGGAGATGGACGGCTTTGAGGGCAACAGCGGGATCATCATCATTGCGGCCACCAACCGGGCTGACGTCCTTGATTCGGCCCTGCTGCGTCCCGGTCGTTTCGACCGCCAGGTGCAGGTGGATGTGCCCGACATCAAAGGGCGCCTCTCTGTCCTCAAGGTGCACTCCCGCGACAAGAAGCTCGCCGACGACGTGAGCCTCGAGGCCATTGCGCGCCGCACCCCTGGCTTCTCCGGCGCTGACCTGGCCAACCTGCTCAACGAAGCGGCGATCCTGACGGCTCGGCGCCGCAAGGAGGCCACTGGGCTTGCCGAAATCGATGACGCCGTCGATCGGATCATTGCCGGCATGGAGGGCAAGCCGCTCACCGATGGCCGCAGCAAGCGTCTGATCGCGTATCACGAAGTGGGCCACGCCCTGGTGGGGACCCTGGTCAAAGCCCACGACCCGGTGCAGAAGGTCACCCTGATCCCCCGTGGCCAAGCCCAGGGCCTCACCTGGTTCTCCCCCGACGAGGAGCAGATGCTGGTGAGCCGCGCCCAACTGCGCGCCCGGATTATGGGTGCCCTGGGCGGCCGTGCTGCAGAGGATGTGGTCTTTGGCCACTCTGAAGTGACCACCGGTGCAGGCGGAGATATCCAGCAGGTCGCCTCGATCGCCCGTCAGATGGTGACCCGCTTTGGGATGAGCGAAGTGGGTCAGCTCTCCCTGGAAGCTGGCAACCAGGAGGTCTTCCTGGGCCGTGACCTGATGACCCGCAGTGATGGCTCCGATGCCACCGCTGCACGGGTTGACGCTGCCGTCCGTCAGATCGTGCAGAACTGCTACGCCGAGACCGTGAAGCTGGTGGCCGAAAACCGCGCCTGCATGGACCGGGTGGTGGAACTCCTGATCGAGAAGGAGAGCCTTGATGGGGAAGAGTTCAGGGCAATCGTCAGCGAATTCACCACCGTCCCTGAAAAGGAGCGCTTCTCCCCATTCCTCAGTGAGGAGCAGCCGGCCTCGGCCTGATCACTGCTCCACCAATGAGCTCCAGCAATGCCCGCGGTTCACCCCGCGGGTTTTTTATGGCTGCGACCCCTGGCCCTGCAGCGATCCGAGCAGTAGATCACCTGCTCCCAAACAGCGCCCCATTTCTTCCGCCATGAAAAAGGCCTGCCACATTCAGGGCAGACCTTGCTGGGGCGTTCGCTGGGGGGGAGCCCCTTGCCGCCCGGACGAGCTCCGGGCTCACCGCGCTGGCGGCCCATGGCAGGACTCAGACGGGGCGAACAGGGCGCTTGTCGATCACCTTGTCGATCAGTCCGTACTGGACGGCTTCGGCGGGCGACATGAAGAAGTCGCGATCCGTGTCGTCCTCGATGCGCGAAAGGGGCTGACCGGTGCGATCAGAGAGCTCTTGGTTGAGCTTCTTTTTGAGATAGAGGATCTCATCGGCCTGGATGCGGATATCGCTGGCCTGGCCCTGGGCACCGCCGAGGGGCTGGTGGATCATGATCCGGGAATGGGTGAGGCTGCTGCGCTTGCCCTTTGCTCCGGCGCAGAGCAGGAACGCCCCCATTGAGGCGGCAAGACCCACACACACGGTCTGCACATCAGGTTTGATGTGCTGCATGGTGTCGAAGATGCCGAGGCCGTCGTAAACGGACCCGCCGGGGGAATTGATGTAGAGGAAGATGTCCTTCTCAGGATCCTCTGCTTCCAGGAAGAGGAGCTGAGCAACGATGCGGTTGGCCGATTCAGATGTGACCGGTTCACCGAGGAAGACGATCCGCTCGCGCAGAAGCCTCGAGTAGATGTCAAAAGCACGCTCACCACGGCCCGACTCTTCGATCACGATCGGGATCATGGTCACCTGGGGCCTTCGCAAGTGGCCGGATCCTACTGAGGTCCAGCCATGTTCAGCGTTCCTCAGGAGCTAGGGTCCAGCAACCTTGAGGGATGAAGCGTGAGCGCGAGCCTCACCGTTGCCGATAGCAAGCGGGCCTTTCACCAAGCCTTTCCCTACGTGATCGCGCCGCTCTATCGCCGGCTGGTCGATGAGCTGTTGGTGGAGCTGCATCTCCTGAGCCACCAAAAGGGTTTCCAGCCTGACGGCCTGTTTGCCGTCGGCCTGGGCCAGGTGTACGACAGCTTCTCGAAGGGGTACAAACCCGACCAACAGCGCGAACCTCTGTTTGCCGCGCTCTGCAGTGCCAACGGCTTCGACGGCGCTGCATTCCGGCAGATGGCCTCAGAGGCCATCCAACAGGCTGGGCACCACAGCCTCGAAGAGGTGAAGGGTTGGCTGAGCAACCGCGGTGAAGGCGCCCCTGCCCCGATTGCTGGCCTGCTGCAAGGCGTGCAGCGCCCGGACTTCCACTACTCCCGCCTGGTGGCGGTGGGCCTCCTGAGCCTGCTGCAACACGCCAAAGGAGCCGACGGGATGGATCCCCAGGCCCTGCGGGCAGCGGCCCATGACATCGGTGAAGCCATGGGCCTGATCAAGGACCGGGTGGACAAAGATCTCAGCCTCTACGCCACAAATATCGAGAAGATGAGCCAGGCCGTGGAGCTGATGGAGGAGACCATCGCCGCTGAGCGGCGCCGGCGGGAAAAAGCTGAAGGGGAAACAGCCAGCTGAGCCCAGCGGGATCAGCGCAGGTTGAGCTCCCCCTCCAGGGAGGTTTGTCGTTCGCCGGCTCGGCTGCTTCGGCTCGCTCCGACAAGCGAGAGGGTTTCAGCGCGCCGGACCACCAGAGGAAGGGCCTCCGGGAGCAGCTGGATGGTCGCCAGGGCTTTGGGACGCATCCGCAACCTCCAGATGCTGCCCTGACTGGCCTTCCCCACAAGGTTCGTCAAGACCGGAGCCGTCGAACGCTCATCGGGGGCTGAACCCAAGCTGAAGAGAAGCTGCTGATCAGACAGCCAGCGCCAACCGCCCACGGCTGTTCCATCAGGCCGAGAGAAGACCCGTGCCTCGGCCGATGGGGACTGCACAGTGAGGTCCTGATCCTGCAGGGCACGCTCGAGCTGCTTGAGCCATGGGGTCCAGCGACGGCGGCCTTGGACGAGGGACAACTCCAGCTCGAGGGAGGCCCGAAACGGACCCGCCTTAAGGCTGGACAGACGGAGCGCAAAGGGCGCCTGACTCAGCTGCTTGAGCTGATAAGGCGTCAAGCCGTAGCGCTTCAACAGGGAATCCCGCAGCACCGAGCTGCTCAGCAAACCCTGGAGCAGCAGGCCAAGATCAGGCCCCTCAAGGGTGAGCAATTGAGGCGGAGGCAAGGGCGCAAGCGCGCTCTGCGGTGGAGATGGGGGTTCGCCGGCGAGGGTTCCCTTGGCGGCATCAGCCTCCCCGCTCCAGAGCAGAGCTGTGC